>JADYYD010000133.1 GCA_020853845.1 Candidatus Melainabacteria bacterium | reverse complement strand
ACGACCGCTTCCTGCATCAAGCTCTAAGTGTAAGTCTAGTTCAAAATTGCCACCATTTTGTTTGCATTGGTCAACCTTCCGGAAAGATTAGATTGCCGTCGATAAACATTGACACTCCAGCCGCAAGCGCAAGGGCGGGACCGAATGGAAACGGGCGGGACACACGTTTGCCGGCCCAGATAAAACCGACAAAACCGCCTGAAAGTCCGAATATTGCAATCGCAACCGCCCATTGCGGCTCGAATGGGGATTGATTGGACATGTGCGCCAGTCCGAGAAACATAGCCGCTCCAATGGCACTGAAGATTACTAGTCCGATTAATCCGCGCTTTACGCAATGACCGAGGATGCCTGCTTTTTTCATTTCTTTGATCAGATACATGCCGCCCAGCACCGCACCAAATATGAAACCAAGCATCACTGTTATTATCAGGCGTTTCCAGCCCAGCCATGAGGAAACCAGTGCTGCCAGTACCGCATCGCCTCCACCCATGACTTCGAATTCTTCTTCCGGTTCTTCTTGATCTTTCGGTTCTCCAAGAGCCTCCGAAGCGTTTTTTGCCTCCGGCAGAATACCGACTCCGAGGGCGCTGTCTATGGCGCTGTCTTCTTCCTCGAAATCATCAACGGCAGTTGTTGCCGCTTTATCAGTTTCCGCCGCGCTCTCTTCTGTTTTCTCCTCAGCCGCCTTTTCTCCGTCCTTTTCATCCTTCACTTCCGGATGCAGATACGGATAAAGTTTCAGTCCATAGAATGCAATGAAATCAAAAAGGATATAGCTGCCGCCGATACCGGCCATGGTGCCGACCAGATCATCGCGCACCATGCTGCTGAAAATTATCCCGAGAATTATCGAGGGATATGTAATCTCGTGAGGTATCAACTTCTCGCGAAAGTCGGTGACCGTGACTGTTATGAGCACAGCGGAGAAATAGAGCATGCCCAGCCCGTTCGGCGTGAGACCGAAATGCCAGACTACAAGCATGAACCAGAGGGCGGTGAACAGCTCGACTGCCGGATACTGCCAGGAAATTTTCGCCTGGCAATGTTTGCACTTTCCTGCCTGCAATGCGTATGACGCTATCGGCACAAGCTCTAAAACACCGAGCTTGTGTTCGCAGCTCATGCAAACCGAAGGCGGCATGATCCAGTTTTTTTCAGCCAAAGATCTGATGGCGACGACATTCAAAAAACTGCCCACGCAAGCGCCGACGATAAATGTGAGCCCGTAGAGCAAGGCGGGAGTTTGAGTAATGGTCTCGATTTCGATCATGCCTATCAGCTATGTTCAGGTATATTCTTTTCTTTCTGTAACTATAGCTGCTAAGACCAGCAGCATGAGGACGTAGGCGAATACGTAAGTGACTAGATAAGTCAGCACTTCAATCCCCGGAACAGTCCCATATAAAAGATGCCCGCGAATTCTCGTTAATCCCGCGAAGTCGGGAAGGCAATAGAAAATCACTGAGAGAAACTGGCTGATGACCGGATTTTGCGTCAGTTTGCCCAATTCGAAAAGGGAGTCGCCCAGGTGTCCGGCCAGCCAGATTGCCAGCGTGAAAAGCACGCTCATTACCGGCGTTGAGAAAGTGGAAAAGAAAGTGGCGAGCGCTGTGACAAACAGCAGTTCGAGATAAATGAGGGCAAGCTCCTGACCCATCTGCCGCAGTTGCTCGGCAAAGCCGGCGCTGCCGCTGGCTGCCGTGATTACAAAGATGAGAAAGGCGCCCATCGCCGCTACCATTACAGCGACGCACAGGCAAAGACCGATATATTTGCCCAGAACGAACTGCCAGCCGCTTACCGGCTTGGTGAATATCAGGTAGATCGTCCGCCGCTCCACTTCTTTGTAGACCAGATTGGTGCCGGCAAAAACAGCGATAATGCCGCCGATGAACGAAATTGCCGCCAGACCGATGTCTTTGAGGATGCGAATGTCCTGTCCGACCGAAAGTGAGCCGAGAACGATGCCCAGGACAGTGACGATGGCGGCAAACAAGATCAGTGCATAAAGAATTCTGTCTCGCACCGTTTCTCTAAAAGTATTGAGTGCGATCGCCCAGACCGGCTCGAAAACTTTTGGGCCCGCCTGTTTCCCATCGATATTGCCCGAATTGCCGGTCATGAGCGCGCCTGCCCCCCGGCCTCTGCTTTGGCGATTACTTCCAGGAAAAAATCTTCCAGGTCTTTGTAGCTGCCGCCTTGCGAGATGTTTTTCACATCTTCCTGGACAATCAATTGTCCTCTGTTCATGACGCCGACGCGGTCGCAAACTTCGTTGACGTCGGGCAAAAGATGAGAGTTGAAAAAAATTGTGGTGCCTTTCTCTTTCAGGTGAAAAAGGATCTGGCGCACATCTTTTCTGCCTATGGGATCCAAGCCTGACATTGGTTCATCCCAGAAAATCAATTGCGGTCTGTTGATAAGCGACTGAGCAATGCCCAACCTCTGCAGCATGCCCTTCGAATACTTTCGCATTTGAGTGTCGGCAGCTTCAGTCAGTCCGACCAGTTTTGTGAGTTCTTGCGCCCGCTCGGACCTTTCTTTTTTTTCAATGCCGAACAACTGTCCGGCAAAGTCGAGAAACTCCCTGCCGGTGAGATGCGAATAGAAATACGGGTTTTCCGGCAAATAACCTAATTGGGCAAGTGCCTTCTTGTCGCCTGCGGGCATGCCGAGAATTTCGGCAGCGCCTTCGGTCGGGCGCATTAATCCAAGCATGAGTTTTATGGACGTCGTTTTGCCGGCGCCGTTCGGTCCGATGAGACCGAATGTCTCACCGCGGGCGACCTGCAAATTCAGCCCGCTCAAAATGCGGACTTTGCGGCGTAAAAGACTGCTGGTTAGCTCTTTGGATAAGTTCGTCGCTTGGATGACAACATCCGCCATCGACTAACTGCCTTTCTGACCGCCCGTCTTTCTGTTTTGCGTGATGATCTTGTGGAGTTCGGCAGTGGCGGCTCTCAATCTGCGAGAGACCTGCATCTGCGAAATTCCCAGTCTTCTTGCTACTTCAGTTTGGCTCAAATCTTCGTAGAAAGTCAGTTGCACGACTTCGCGCAGACCGTCTCTCAATTGCTTGATCGCTTCTGCAAGCATGAAGCGGTCTTCCTTGGCCATCTGATTGGTTTGATACTTACCGTCAACCAGTGTGTCGATGAGCGACTGCTCGGAGCCGGCATCATTCGAAAGCGCCTGGTCAAGCGAAATAAGTGTGCGTCTGCGATCGACTTCGTAGGCTTCGTTGACGCGGCTGACCGGAATTTCCAGCTCGTGCGCGATTTCGACGTCTGAAGGTTCGCGTCCCAGACGAGCCGTGAGGCTCTGAACAAGTCTATTGATGCGGAATGACAGTTCCTGCAATTCGCGCGGGGCACGAATCATCGCTGTCTTATCGCGCAGGTAGTGCCGAATTTCGCCAGTAATCAAGTGCGTGGCGTAAGTTTGAAACTTGGCGCCGGCATCAGGCTTGAACTGGTCGACCGCCTTGATGAGCCCGATAGAGCCCACCTGGATCAGATCTTCGACAGGGTCTGTCGAACGTCTCGCCAGACCATAGGCAATTCTTTTCACCAGGGGCAACGACGCCTGGATGATTGAGTCGCGCAACGCCGGATCGCGGGATTCAGAATAGACGGATAACCAGTGATGTATCTGGTCTGTCCCTTTTCCTGCATCCATTTTTGAAGTTGTGCCGCTCGAAATTGATGACTTTTGTACGTGCAAGCTTTTGCTCACTTGATATATTTTCACAGACCCGCCAGACATATTGTAGAACCCTAACGCAGATTAGCAAACAAAAAGATTAACTGCCAGTGCTTGGAAATATGAATTGTTGTCCGAGCCGTTATCTAAGTTGCTCGATGACGGTGAAAATGGGCAGGTACATGCCCACGACGACAGACCCGACAATTCCCCCAATGCCAACAACCATAATGGGTTCGAGCATCGAGGTCAGTGACTCGACGGCGTTGTCGACCTCCATATCGTAAAATTCGGCGACTTTAGTCAACATCTCGTCTAAGTTTCCGGTTTCCTCCCCGACCGCCACCATTTGGGTCACCATGGTCGGGAAAAGGGAAATTTTTGCCATCGGCTTAGATATAGATCCGCCCTGGCGAACTTCGTTGTAGATTTTTTCGACCGAGCGGGCAATGCTGGCGTTGCCTGCCGTGTCCTTCACCACGTCAAGAGCAGACAGCATCGGCACGCCTGCTTTGATAAGCGTTCCAAAGGTTCGGCAAAAGCGCGCTATGGCGACTTTTCGCGAGAGGTCACCAAAGAGCGGCAGATTGAGAAAGATGCCGTCTATGTGTTCTCTGCCTGCCTCTGTGCGGTAGTAGCGCCTCAGGAAGAAAACACCTATGGCGACACAGACAGCGAACAGAGCCATCCATATTGAGCGCATGTATTCCGAGAGGTTCATCAAAAAGCGCGTGTAGGCAGGCAGGTCCGTGCCTATATTTTTGAATAGACCTTCGAAGATCGGCAAAATAAATGTGAGCATCACCCAGAAAACCAAAACAGCGATGGCCAGGACCACAGTCGGATACACCATGGCTGATTTGACCTTTTGATTGAGTTTTTGGCGTGCCTCGAGAAAGTCGGCCAGCCGCTTTAAAACCTCGGATAGGAAACCGCCTGCTTCCCCGGCTCTGACCATAGATACATATAGTTTGTCGAAAACGGCCGGGCTGCGCGCCAGGGCATCGGACAGAGACAAGCCTGACTCTACCGAGCGGCGAACGTCTTCAAGGCAACCTTTCAACTTTCTGTTTTTGCATTGCTCGACAATTATCGAAAGAGTTCTTAACAGGGGGACGCCGGCGCTAATCATGGCGGCGAATTGGCGGCTGAAGACAACCATGTCTCGAAGAGAAATCGGCTCTAAAAGCGCCAGCGCATTGTCCACTTCCGTATAAAAGGGAATCTGCGTCAAAGAAAAGCCGCGCTCTTTGATCTCGATCACTTCATAGCCGCGAGCAGAAAGGCGCGCGCGCAGCAATTGCGCATTGTCGGCCCGGGCGGAAGACTCCCGCACCTGACCGCTCATATCTTTTACTTTGTAGAGAAACTCCATTTTTGGTTCTCAGGACTTAACCGAAACTACCATAGCCGAATCCGCTGCCGCCGCTTCTCGATGCCGCCTTGGCTGACGATGCCAGAAGTTGTTCCAATTCGTCCGGTCTGGAAGTTTTCGCCAAAGCGTCCACGGCAGTTACGGCTCCCCCTTTGACCAGTGCTGCCAGCGCTGCTTCCAGTGTCTGCATGCCGAGATTGCCGCCCATTTGAATAGCGGAATAAATCTGCGCTGTTTTCGATTCGCGGATCAAATTGGATATTGCCGTTGTGTTGATCAAAACTTCCGCAGCCAAAACGCGCCCTTTGGTGACCGGGCTGCCTCCTGCCGATTCGGAGACCCTGGGCAAAAGGGTTTGGCTGACGATGCCAACCAGTCCATTAGATAGCATGATGCGAATCTGCTGTTGCTGGGCGGGAGGAAACGCGTCGATTATGCGATCTATCGTTTGCGGTGCGGAGCTTGTGTGGACGGTGCCGAATACGAGGTGACCGGTTTCGGCTGCAGTCAGAGCCAGATGTATGGTCTCGAGATCGCGCATTTCACCGACGAGAATGACGTCCGGATCTTCTCTCAGTGCCGAACGCAATGCATTGCTGAAACTTCTTGTGTCGGCACCGAGTTCTCTTTGAGAAACAACGGAGCGTTTGCTCGAATGCAAAAATTCAATCGGATCTTCGATTGTAAGAATATGCTCGGAGCGATTTTCGTTGATCCAGTCGATCATCGAAGCCAATGTTGTCGACTTGCCCGAGCCCGTTGGTCCTGTGATTAAAACCAACCCGCGCGGCTTTTGCGTGATCTCTTTGCAGATGTTAGGCAAAGCCAGGTCATCGAGCGACGGTATTGTCGACGGTACCACGCGAAATGCTGCTGCATAATTGCCGCGTTCTTTGAATACATTTATGCGAAAACGTCCGACTCCATCTATACCGAAGCTGGCATCAAGTTCGTAGTTGGACTGCAAGTTCGACAACTGGTCGGGTGTTAGAATGCCGAAGACGAGCCTTTCCACATCATGCGGCGAAAGCGTCGGAAGCTGGCTGCGCAAGAGTTTTCCCGACACTCGTATGACAGGAGGCTGTCCCGCTTTCAAATGCAGATCGGATGCAGAGCGGTCCTGGACCAACTGGAGTATCTCCTGCATTTCAATTTCCATAAAGCGCCCCCCGCAGAACCCTTTAAATAAATAAGTAGCCTATGACCGTTCCTTTTGTTTTCTTGGTTCCTGGCAATATGGGCAGCGCGTCCATTCCCCCTGAATTTCGGCGCAGCAGCCTGTGCACAATGTTTCTCTCTGTGCATCTTCCTCTGTCAAACCGCACTTCGGGCAACTCGTCCAACCTTCTTGCTGCAAAGTTCCGCAACGAATGCATGTAGTCTTCAAATCGTGCTGGCAGAACGGGCACTTGATGAAGTCGTCGCTTATCGGCGTCCGGCACTTCGGGCAAAGCTTGTCTTCGCCTTCGGTGTCTGCAAGCGTAACGCGCACCACTTCTTCGGCGGTCGTATGACCCTGACCGACAAGGCGAATACTGTAATCTTTTAAAGTGACCATGCCTGATTGCTTGCCGGCAAAACGGATCATTGCCGTGCTCGAGTCTTTTGAAATCAGATCGCGCAATTCGTCGTTCATGCGCATTACTTCGAAAACACCGATCCGGTTTTTATATCCGGTGTTGTTGCAGGTATCGCATCCGGTGCCTCGTTTGAAAATCGGCCAACCACTGCTGTCGGTTTTGAACCTGAAATATTGAATCGTCGACTCTGCCGGTTTTTCCTGCAGGCGATCGAGAACTCCAAGATACTCTAATGTGGCTCTTTCCGGCTTGTACTCTTCGCTGCAGTCAGAACAAATACGTCTGACCAGTCGCTGGGCGACAACGCCAATGGTTGCCGATGCCACCAGATATGGGTCCACTTCCATTTCTGCAAGACGAGTGATGGCGCCGGGAGCGTCGTTGGTGTGCAAAGTGGTGAACACCAGGTGACCCGTGAGTGCCGCTTCTACTGCGATTTTTGCCGTTTCTCTGTCGCGCGTTTCTCCAACGAGCATGATGTCCGGATCTTGACGCAAGAAAGAACGCAGAATGCGAGCGAAGTCCAGACCCTTTTCGCGCAAAACCTGAACCTGGGTGATGCCGGCCATTTCATATTCAATCGGATCTTCGGCGGTGACTATGTTGACCTCGGGCGAATTGCGCTCTGCAAGCGCCGAGTATAGAGTTGTCGTTTTTCCGGAGCCGGTCGGACCGGTGACGAAAATAATTCCATATGGCTTGCTTACCATTTCGCGAATGATATCCAGCGTTCCCTCATCGCTGACCAACTTGTCCAAACCAAGCATGGTGCCTGATTTGTCGAGCATTCTCATGACGATCTTTTCGCCGTGTTTGGAGGGCAGGCTGGATACGCGAAAGTCGATGTCCCTACCCGAGAAGCGCACGCGGATGCGGCCGTCCTGAGGCAGACGTCTTTCTGCAATGTCCATATCGGCCATGATTTTGTAGCGCGAAACGAGCGCGGCCAAAATTGCGCGCGGCAGTTTGCGATCGACAAAAAGAACCCCGTCCAGGCGATATCTAATCACCACCGAATTGACCGTAGGCTCGACGTGAATATCAGAGCACTGGCGCTTGATCGCCTTGGCGAGAACTTGATTGGCGAGATGAACGATCGGTGCATCCTGAGCCTGTTTTGCAAGGTCCAGATCGTTGATGTTATCTTCGACACTGCTGATGAGATCGAGGGTCGAGAGATCGACTTCCGACTCGATAAAGGTCTGATCCGCCTCTTCATACGACTCTTCATGGAGTACGTCCTGACGGGACGCATAGATGTTCTCCATGAAATGCTGGAAGTCGTCTTCCGTGCAGACCATGGTCTTTATTTGCATGCCTTTGAGTCTGTATTTGATGTCGTCCAGGGCAAGCAGGTTATTGGGGTTGACCATTGCCACCATAAGGCAAGTTCCGTCGCTGGTGACGGGAACTACCTGGTGCTGGCGCATCAATGTTTCCGGCAGAAGCTCGAGAGCTGCCAGTTCGGGCTGCGATTTGGCAAGCGAAATATATTTGACGCCATACTGCATTTCCAGGGCGTTTTGCAGATGGGTTTCGTTAGCCAGACCGAGTCTCGAAAGAATCAGGCTGATCGGCTCTCCAGTACGCAGTCTTTCTTGCTGGACGAGTTTCAATTCTTCGGCGGTGATCAGCCCGTTGTCTACGAGCAACTCTCCAAAGTCTTTCTTGATCAGCGCCATCTGTTTCTCTATCCTGAAAAACAACCTCAAGGGCTGTTTTGCAAATTTAGATCTCAACTCTAATTTTCCACTTTTCTCCCGAATAATACCGGTTTGAGGAGTTTCGCTTTACTCAATCCAAACCAGTATGTGTTCACCGCCTGCGGTGTGGGGAACTATAGTCAGCCTGAGGCTGAAATCTTTTCCGGACATGCGCACTTTCACCCTGCCGTCCTGAGGCAGTCGCCTGTCCTGCGTGTCGACGCGAGCCATTTTGCGAAAGCGAGCCGTAAGCGCAGGCATCAACATTTTGGGAAGTTTTCGCACGATCATCAACTGTTGCTGGATGCGATAGTGCACAAGAACCTGCTTGTCGACAGCCTCTACGTGGATTGTGGAAGCGCCCTTGGCGATGCCGTTGGCAAGAATCTGATTGCAGAGCATGATTACCGCTGCATCATCGCCTTCCTTTTCCAAAGCTGACGGTGATTTCTGCTCGGCTGTGGTGGGGCGTGCCACTGACTCGCTGGCTACCGGCTCGCACTCGCCAAATCCTCCTTCCGGTCCGGCCTTCGGACTGACCGCTTTGAAATCTTCGCCCGTCTGGTCCATTTCCGGTTGCGCAGCTTGAGGCGCCGGCTGCGACTTTTCCTCGGCGGGCGGCTCTTTGGCCGGCTCTTCTTTGGCCGGCTCTTCTTTGGCTGTTTCTTTTGCTGCCGGCTCGGATTTTTCCGGGGCTTCCGCCTTATCCGCAACCTTCGCTCCTGCTGCCGCTTTTGCCGCTGCCGGACTGAGCAGCGCTTCGAATTCACCCGTGGCCTCATCATCCTTTATGGCGCCACCGGCCTGTCCTTTCGATTCTTCCGCCATCTCCTTAGCAAGCGCACGCGCTACGTCTCGGGCATCCGGGCGTGTTTCTTTCTTTTCTTCCTTCGCATCGGCGCCGTCAGCTTTGCTTTCACTTTTGTCTATTTCGGGCTGAGACTGCGCTTCTTCCTGCTTAGGCTCGGATTTCGCCTGCTGCTCTTTTGACTCTTCGGTACTCTTCGCTGCAGTATCTGCCGGTTTGTCAGCAGATTTCTCGCCGGAACTTTCCTCTGATGTGGTTTCCTCCGCCCTGTCTTTGGCGGTTTCTTTTTTGCCGTCTTCTGCGGGTTTCTTGCCTGATTTATTGCGAGTTTCTTCAATGTGCTTTTGAAGCATATTCAAGTCAAACTTGCCTGTTTCGTCATT
>JADYYD010000132.1 GCA_020853845.1 Candidatus Melainabacteria bacterium | reverse complement strand
TGGTGAATTGCACATGAGGCAATGAAACCATCGGATTGAAGCAGATAGAAACCAGCGCTTTGATTTCGCCTGAATGCAAGGCGCCCATGATTTCCATTGCCGAGTAACCGGCTCTGGGGATGGCATCAGGCTCTACTTTCCAGACAGATGCAACATGCTTGCGCCCTTCTTCGTCATCTATCGACCTTTGTCCCGGCAGTTGGTCGCACTTTTGACCATGTTCTCTGCCGCCCTGTCCATTGCCCTGCCCTGTAATCATCACGCAACCGGCCCCTTCGCGCCCTATGTTGCCGGTTGCAAGGCAGATATTTATCAAGGCCGAGCAGTTTTCGACGCCTTTCGATTGGTGTTCGACCCCGCGAGCATGCATGATCATGGCCGCTTTAGCCTCACCCAACCAGTGAGCGGCTTTTTCAATCGCTTGAGGCGGAACGCCTGTGATATCGGCTGCGAATTCAGGAGTGTACTGTTTCACTGATTCTGCAACATCATCGAAGCCGGTGGTATGAGCTTCGATAAAGTCTGACTTCTGCAAGTTATCGCGCAGGATGACATGCAAAATGCTCATGTACAAAATCACATCGGTGCCCGGTCTTACAGGCAAATACAGATCGTTGTTCCTGCTGATGGGAGTCATGCGGGGGTCGACAACAATCAGCCTTCCGCCGTTGTCTTTCATCCTCCAGATGTAGTCTGTTGTAATGGGAGAACATTCAGCAGTGTTCGATCCGGCGATCATTATCACGTCTGCTTTCGGTATGTCCTCCCAGGGGTTGGGAGATCTATCCACACCAAAAGCAAGTTTGTAAGCGGTTCCGGCAGAGACCATGCATAGCCTGCCGTTATAGTCGATATGCCGCGTTCCGACGGCAACGCGTGCAAATTTGCCGAGCAAATAGCTTTTTTCCGTCGTTAATGAAGCCCCGCCATATACAGCCACACTGTCTTTGCCGTATTTTTCCTGAATTTCTTTTATGCGCCTGGCAATAAAATCGAGAGCATCTTCCCAGTTGCTGGTTTTAAACCCTTCATCAGACCGCATAAGCGGGTTTAAGAGGCGATCTGAATGATTGCTCTGCATGTAGCGCTTCACACCTTTGGGACAGAGCATTCCTTTGTTGAAAGGAAAGTCCTCCCAGGGCTCAAAGCCGATCACCTGATTGTCGCGCACCTTCAGTTGAATGCCGCATTGCTGCCCGCAAAAACAGCAGTGTGTTTTGACCAGCTTTTGCGCCGGATTTCTCGATTCATCTTGCCAGCCGCCGGGCGGCTCGTAGTCCAGATGCGGTCCGTAAAGCTCGGTCAATTTTTCAATCGGCAAAGGAGGCTTAGCCATCAGTTTTCCCCTTGAGTCTCAATTGTGCTAAACCCAGCGATTTCCGCTTGCATGCAGGGCAGACATCCTGCCAAGTGTGCGTTCCATCGCCAAGAGAATAGTCAAATCCCAGTTGCGGCAATACTGTATTCAGATCGTCGATGTGCATGCGCGATGCAAAACGCTGGGAACAACTTATGCATATTGCTCCATCATCCCTTTCACCTGCGTCGTGATACAGTTTCACACCCAGTTGCGCCGGGCGTTGAAAGATGTGGAAGAACTTGCCGAAAGGCAGGTATATCAGTGCCGCAACTACCGTTATGGCATGAATGATAGACAGAAAGTCATAGAAGACTCCATCGAAATATAAATTGGCAACCGTAAGCGCGATGCCGGTTATAGATATTGAAAAGAGCATGATCAAAGGCACGAAATCCATGGCAAATGACTGCACTGCCTGGGCGCCCTCATCGCGCATGCGCCGAAACAGTGAGAGCACCACTCCGGCAATTACCATCACTGCGGCAATGTCGAGAACATGAAAGACAATCCAGCCAAACAGGCTGTATACAGCGAAAGGCAATGTGGGAAAGCCGAAAATGTGAGGGACGTATTGAGTCTGGTCGTTGGGCGCGCTGGCAAAATGTATCCAGCCGAATACCAGAGGAAAAGTCACTGCCGCAGCCAGCATGCAGCCCCAGGAAAGAAAGATGTGGGTAAACCAGCGCAGCTTGGAGCGACGCAATATGAATGTCTGGGCGACAAGGTGCGTCAAAGAAACCGTCGAAAGCTTGGCAATGGACCGGGGAAACTCTCTGAAAAACAGTTGCCATCCCCGTCTCCAATACATTCTGGTGGGCGGTTTTTGCAGCCAGACATAATAGTGATATGTAACTCCCCAGGTGGCGAATATGGTGGCAAAGGTATAAATAATCAAAGCCGGATCGAAGTTTTGCAGTTTCCTCGAGCCTATTACAATCGCCGCCACCAGCAATCCGGCTGCGATGGTTGCCACAAAACCGGCTTTCACCTGCTCGGCTTTTCGCACTAAATGTGGTGGCAAAACGATATCGCGTGTTTCCTGCCTTGACACAAACACTTTTTCGTTTGCATAGAACAGTACAAGCGAGAGCAAAGAAAGCAGAACAAAACACGGCCACATCACATGCAAATATTGCCGGCTGACGCCCAGGAGCAAAGGAGGGAAAAATCCTCCCAGCCCGCCGAAGGCTCCGACAAGTCCGCTCACAGTAGCGACCTGCCCTGGAAATATTTCCGGCACGAGCTTGAATACAGCTCCATTGCCGAGCCCCATAAATACCGCACAGCCAAGCGCACCTACTGTAAAAGGGATAATGTTCAGCCAGGCAAGCAACGGTGCAAAAATTGCAATGCCGAGAAAAACCGCAGACAGCACTTTGGCACCGCCGATTTTGTCCGACAGCCATCCGCCCAGAGGTCTCACCAGAGTAGTAAGTATGACAAAGCCTGCCGCTCTCAACCCCGCATCAGTAGCGCTCAATTTAAACTCTTCTATCAAAAGAGCCGGCAGGTAGACGGCAAAAGCGATAAATCCCCCGAAAGTCAAAAAATAGAATAGAGCCAAAAGCCATGACAACCGTTCTTTTGCAAGAGGCTGAAGCATCTGAGAGAGACTCGAGGCTTGCTTTTCTCCCGGGGCATCGCGAGCAACAATGCCGAAGACAACTCCCCAAACGCAGAGCAAAATTGCAGTTGCATAAAAAACATTAGGCCAGCCGAAGCGGGCTGCCACAATTGGGGATAAGAAAACGGCAAGAGACTGTCCGATGTTTCCCAGACCATAAAGACCGAGAATGCTGCCCTGTCTTTCAGCCGGAGTCCAGCGAGCCACATAGCCTACTCCGCAAGCAAAGCTAGATCCGGCAAGACCAAGAACAAAAGCCGCTACAAGAATAAGCGGCCAGTTGCTCATTGAAGGCACGGCCGCCGACACACCGGCAGAAACCAGCATCAAGACCGTAAAGACGGCTCTTCCGCCAAATCTGTCAGTGAGCAGACCGACAGGTATTCTAGCCAGTGAACCTAGTAAAGCAGGCACTGCAACAAGCGTCGCGACCTGCGTGCTTGACAAATTCAGCAGTGTTTTGAAAGTTCCTGCCAGCCCGCTTATCAATCCCCATGCCATGAAACATAGGCCAAATGACACGGTGGCGATCGCCAAATGTAACGTGTGAGACTGCAATCATTGCTCCACAAACAGAAAGCAATGATTTTCGCACATTTCTTAAGCGCTATTTGTGAATATCTTTGTCCGCTTACCGCCTGTCATCACGCGGCAATAGAGATTAGCTACCTCGTTAGTGTGGGGTCTAAATATGCTTTTCCATGTCGCGTATCGCCTGGTGGAGATGATTCAAACGAGCCGAAACTGCATCGAGCTGCCTGTGCTTTTGGTCCAATCTTTGCTGCAGATCGAAAATGTCATGCTGGATCTCGCTCTTTTTTTGCTTTAACTTTGTCTCTTCGTTAATCATTGCCGTATGTGAATCTCTGGCATATCGATAGTTGTGGTGGTGGTACTCCCAAACGGCAGGGACCGAAAGGAAAAGTGCACTACTAAAGAAAATCAGCACATTGCGCATCTGCATAGAATTCATAACGCCTCGTTTTTCCGGCAATATGTTGACTGATAGCGGCTTGCGCAGTATCGGCCATGGGGATGACCCGGACCGGTTTTTCAGATGTGCCTGCCGCGTGCTCTATCAAGATATGATTTCCATTTGACAAAACAAGTGGAAATCAAAAATGCCTGAAGAAACCTCGCCTCAAATAGCAGATGTTCCGTGGCGCTTTGCAGCATCGGCACAAGAATCCGAGCGCAAAAGAATAGCTCGCGATCTGCATGATGTGCTGGGACAAAATGTCGTGGCGATGCTCCTGGGGCTTAACAGAATACGCAGTCTTGTTGCCGGCAATGAGCCTGCTCTTGCATCGATCAGGGAGCTTGAACTGATTGCCACTGAAATGAGCGACAGAGTGCATTATTTGACCCTTGAGCTTAGACCGTCATCGCTCGATGAATTGGGACTTGTTCCATCAATAGAGGCATTTGTAGAACACTGGACCCAGCGCTTTGCAATCGCGGCTGACTTTCACAGTACGGTCGGCGAACCTCTTAAACTGGACAAACTTGTGCAGAGTATGGTGTATCGCATCGCTCAAGAAGCGCTCACCAACGTTGCAAAGCATTCCAAGGCAACGCATGTAGATGTAATTATCGAAATGCACGAGGGTGAATTCGTCCTTTTAGTTGAGGACAATGGCGTCGGCTTTGACGTAGAGTCGGTGATGAGCGACCTCGACCCGGAAAAGCGCCTGGGCATACTCGGCATGACAGAAAGAGCGAATATGGCTGGAGGCTTTTTGAAACTCGATTCTGAGAAAAGCGAGGGAACAACAGTAATACTTCGCATTCCAAAAAGGACACATGAATGACTTCCAGAATCAAAGTCTTTCTTGCTGACGATCATGTCTGCGTGCGCGATGGAATAAAAGCTCTAATCAATGAACAGCCGGATATGGACGTGATTGCCGAGGCTGAAGACGGCGCGAGCGCAATAAGTCTGTGCAAAAAACTCCACCCCGACGTAATCGTTCTGGATATTTCCATGCCCGGCATGAACGGCGTCAAAGTTGCCAGTCAGTTAAAACAAGTCAGCCCGAGAAGCAGAACGCTTATTTTGACCATTCATGATTCAACTGCTTATTTGCGGCAGATGCTAGAAGCGGGCGCGGCCGGCTATCTTGTCAAACGCGCAACCACAGAAGAGCTAATACATGCCATAAGAAGTGTGGCTAAAGGTGGAACTTATATCGATCCTATGCTGGCGGAAAAACTCGCTGCTCCCTTGAGAAAGAAAGGTGCTGACAGGGATGCAAAGATTGCCGATTCCGAATTGAGCGAAAGGGAAGAGGAAGTTCTCAGGCTGACAGCGCAGGGTTACAGCAGCAAGGAAATTGCCGAGCAATTGAATGTCGGGCGCAAGTCCGTAGAAACGTACAAATTGCGCGCTATGGAGAAGCTCGGTTTAGAATCCAGAACAGAGATCGTGCGCCACGCTGTTGCACGAGGCTGGCTGCACGACATTTAGTAAAAACGCTCTGTCAGGAAAATCCTGACAACAGAATTCCGTAAAAGCGATAGTCTAATTTGCCGTGAACCCGTATCATCGCTTACCAGATTCAAATTTCGGGATTCTGGCGCTGACATGGACATGATCGAAGGGAGACTGGAAATCGAGCCGTTTCTTATTGAGGGCGCCTTTGTTTTTTTCATTGCCGCAAACCGTTCTTTCGGTTTGCCCGTATCATCGATTTATGGAACCAACTGGCAAGAAGAATTCGAATCGGATTTCGGATTTGTCTGGACCAATGAAAACCGTAGCTCGGCCCATACTCTACTCGTCGCCATCACATCTTCCGTTTACTCGAAATGGCTCAAGAGAGCAAGGTGCAAACTGAGTGAAAATGCCGGTTAATTCCATGGTTTTGCGGCGAAAGCTATTATTTGCCTCTCTTTGGGCGCTGTTGCTATTCGGCTCTACAGCCTTCGCTTTTCCTGAGCTTCCCAGATCGATCGAGCCGCTTCACGAAAAACCTGATTATCAAAACCAGTGCCCTGGGACAATGAACCGTTATCACTTTCGGCCTATCGGCTACAAGGCGAAAAAGCCGTCGAAAAGCAGCCAGGCAGGTGAAGCTCTTTACTCTCGTCTCGCTTGCGCGCAATGCCATGCGATTTCCGCTCAAGGGGGCGAATTGGGACCGGCTTTAGACGGCGTAGGCGCCTATAGAGGACGTACATGGCTAGTCCGTCATTTGACCGATGCCCAGAGCTTAAAAGATGCTTTTCCTTCAATGTTGAAAGAGAGAAGCAACATCATGCCTCACTCCGGAATAAACGTCACTGAAGCAGAACAGCTAGCCGATTATCTGCTTACTCTAAAAGAACCGAAAGGCGGATTTTCAGTTACGTATCACAAGGTCAAATCGCACAAGAAACAGGTTGCAAAAGAATGGAAACCGAAACCGTCGGATCAACGGTCTCAAATAGGAAGGGAGTTGTTTTTCGGTTTGCGCTGCGCGGCTTGCCATTCTCTTGACGGTTCGAAAGACAGATTCGGTCCGGACCTTGCAGGCATCGGCGCACGAATTTCTGAAGCCGACTTGCATGAGATTTTAAACGGCTCGGTAAAATCTTCTGTCATGAAAGTGCAGGCAAAGAATCTTTCACCTGAAGAAATCGACCTGATACAGTCGTTTTTGTTGACTTTGCCTTCAAAACGAAAGGGTTGAATTTTTCAACTCAACCCTTTCGACCTCTCCCGCTAATTGTTATGCGTCGTCAACATTTCTCACTGCTCTCAAGGCAGCACGTGCACGCAGAGTCAATTTGTGATCGTGGTTGACCGGCTTGCTCAATTCTATATGCACTCCGTTTTCTCGGTCGTAGACAAGCTCTGCAAGCCTGTTTCCTTCCAATTTAATCGGTTTAGATATTTCCACTGCTCGATCTTTCTTGTCGAACTCTACTGTAAATCCACGATCTTCCAGAACTTGCATGAGTTTTTGACCAGGGCGGGCAGGATCAAAATCAATCTCACAGGGCGGCAGAAGAGGGCTTTTTTCATCACAGCGTAGCATCTTGTTCAGAAAAGCCATGTCGTCTTTGTATGCATCGGCTAGATTCACCAGAGGGTGCGGATCTTTCAAGTCGAATTTTTTCTCTATGTTGACTGTAGGATTGTCGAATGTGGCCATTTTGGTGGGCTCCTTGTGGGGTTGAACTACTACTGGTTGAAAATGCTGTCCGGATACTCTTTTTGCCAGCTTGAGCCCGTGTATGGCACAAATTCACCATTGGCATCGCGTTGCTGGCTAAATCCATCGCCTTCTGCTATCGCTCTCAAGACGACTCTTTCGCGGCCGCTCTCGTCTACAGAGAAAACATGCAAGAACTGTCTATCGGAGCCTTCAGCAACCGGTTGCATGTCGAATCTGAGCGTGAGGGTATTGCCTGACGCGTCAGTGATGGTGGCAGTCGATTGTCCCGCCTCGAAGAGCGATTTGACCGCACCGAGCTGTTCTTCAATCGATGACGCTTCGCTGCCCAAAATCGCCAGAGAGCGGGCGCCGGCATATGATTCTTCGGTTGCAGCAGCGCCTTCAGTTTCACTTCCTTCATCTGCAGCGGCTGCCTCGGCTGCAGCGGCAATTTCTGGATCGTCAGCACTATCAGAAGAATCACCAGGCACAGAGAAATCTTCATATGGCATTTCGTTGCCTTTGGCTGCCAGATCCATTGCCGAGATTCCGCCGTCCCAGCCATCATCGTCCACCATCGACTCAAGCTCTTCGGCATTCATGCGCAATGCGGCCAGCGACATTTCATCCCGGGCTGAGAGATCGCCTCCGTGTTCGCGCAAAACTTCCGTTAACTCGTCAGCCGTAATCTCGAGATCTCCATCTCTGTCGAGAGTCGAGAAGTTGTTTTGAGCAAACTGGATATGAGCAGCCGTGAGTTCAGTGTGTCCACCCTTTTTCAGCAAGTCATTGCGAGAATAGCCGTTATTTTCATCAAAATTCTCATCGTCATATCCTTCCTCAAGATCTGCTGATTGTTCTTGCAGCATGCGAAGATACGGCATTTCCTCTTCTCTTGCCGTTCCGCTCGTACGGAAAGTTTCGATTTCTTCTGTCGCGACGTGGCCGTCACCGTCTGCATCCATGTCGTCGAACCGTGTCTGGGCGTAAGCAAGCATGCCTGCCTCGCTTGGAGCAGCGCTGTCATAGAGGGTAAGATTGGCAAGGATGCTTTCATCCGAAATTGTTCCTGAAAGGTCGCCCGCTTTCATATTGCCTGATTGCCAGGCGAGCAGCACTTCATCTTGAACATGCAGGATGTCCGGCTTGCGTCCGGCTACGGCAGATTCGGCAGATACATCAGAGTGGAATTCGACCATGTCAACCTCCGGGTAAAATCTGTGCGTTGGCACGCCCACTCGAGGCGGTGCAAACCATTGTTTAGTAAGAGTTTTGGGGTTTAGCGCCGGGCAACTTGCCCGGCTCGTGAATGCAATGTACAGGACCGAAATTACGGGTCCATAACCGCGGTGTTACGGCCGCATAACTAAAGCAATTTTTTTTCCAGAGGCAAAGTAAATGCAAAGGTGGTGCCCTGTCCAAGGACGCTTTCCGCCCAAATTTTGCCGCCGTGCAATTCCACTATCGCCTTGCAAATAGTCAGCCCCAGACCCGAGCCGCCCTTTACCTTGCTGTCTTTCAATTGTCTGAATCTCTCGAAGACAATATCGAGGTCGCTTGCTGCAATGCCCGGACCCTCGTCCTTGATGCGTATTTCTGCAAAATCCTCTTTCTCCAGACAACTGATGCTGATGCGCTTTCCTTTACCCGTGTATCGCAAGGCGTTGCCCATGAGATTGGTCAACACTCTATCAATCAGCTTCCCGTCTGCCGAAACTATTGCTCCGGTTTTCTCTACATCCAGCTTTGTTTCACCCTCTTCTGCAAGCGCTCCTAGAGTCTCTTCCAGTTTTGTAAAACAGGAATTGAGATCCAGAGGGCGTAAATCGAGATTTATATTGCCCGACTTCATTTTCTCTATATCAAGCAAATCGTTGATGAGCCAGAGCATGCGTTCAGTATTGCGGCGTCCCATCAACATATATTTGTGCAGGCGCTCTTCTTCTGAAGATGGCAGAAGACGCTCGAAAAAATCGAAGACGTTGTTTACCGTATTGAGTGGAGAGCGCAGATCGTGCGTGATCATCGCCGTCACTTCGTTTTTCATACGCTCCGTGCGTTTTCTGTCGGTGACGTCATGTATAACGCAGAACGTCGAGCCTTCCACATCGGACCAGTGCGCAGACCATTCGGTTTCGACGCGCTTGCCATTGCTGTGGATAAGTTCGATTTCGTATGGTGAGGAATGAAGCTCTATCCTCAAACTGGCAAGATAGTCCTGGGCGTTTTTAATAGACTCCTCGTCCATTATTTCCGATACATACTTTCCAACCAGCTCCTCAGGCGCTTTTCCAAGCAATGTTCGACTGGCAGGGTTGGCGGTTACTATCCGATTATTGCCGTCAAGAGTACAAATGAAGTCTCTGGCATTGTGTATTACCGCTCTTTCTTTTCTGTATGCCTCTGTAATATCGCCTGCCATCTGATGAAAGACCTGGTCTAAGGCGGCAATTTCGTCACTTCCTTCCAGCCTGGCAAGCAGAGGCTTTCCTGCTGCCAGCCTGACTGTGTTTTCACTCAGCCTGCCCAATCTTGAAGTTATGCCTCTTGTGAGAAAAAGCGCCAATGCAATGCCTAGAGCCAGGTCGAAAAGCCCCAGGAAAATGAGAATTACCTGCGCTTTCTGTCTGAACTTTATTTGCTCTTCCGGAGCGCGTTCCAGCACTTTTTTCTGCTGGTCGGCAATGGCAAGCAGTTGCCTTACCACCTCGCTTTGACCTTTGTGCCGGTATTTTCTGACAAGCATCATTTGTTTCATAACAGCCGGAGTGTCGGCTTTTTCATATGATTCTTTTATCTGTCTGAATAACTGTATCGATTCATTGGTTGCCCGTTCGGAGGCTATAACGGCAGATACTATTTCAGGCTGGTCTTTTGCCATTACTTCAAGCTCGCGGTAATGCTGCCAGAGCACAGCTATCATTTTTTCCGCGACAGCGTCGTCCACGGGGGCTTTTTCAAATAATTCGACATTTCTGTATCTGGAAACGATGGCGAAAATGTCGGATGTTATCTCGTGAATTTTGTCGTTTAAATCCTGGGCGTGGGTTGCAACGCGCAACGCCGCTTCCGATTGTTGATGCAAATTGACGAGCGCGCCTATCAAAGCCAGTTGAATAAAAAGCGGCACGGAAACGAAAAGAAGAACTTTATTTGTCAGTGAAAGACGCAGACGCATATTTCGCCATATACCTCATGCGGTATATTCTAGTGGGCTTCCCCTTAATTTAAAGGCGCGCAGTGGCAAAAATTCTGGTTGTAGAAGACGACCTGGACTTATCCGAGACCATAAAAGACAACCTTCTAGACGAAGGTCACGAAGTCAAAGTGGCAGGCTCCGGCGATGAGGGCAGAAGATTGCTCTTGTTGCATGACTTTGACGTCGTCGTTCTCGACTGGGATTTACCCGGCTTGTCAGGCATCGAGGTCCTGACGGGATACAGAGCCGACGGTGGGCAGACGCCTGTGATTATGCTGACCGGCAAAGGCGAGATCAAAGAAAAAGAACAGGGACTGGATTCAGGCGCTGATGATTACTTGACGAAACCTTTCAGCTTGCGCGAGCTTTCGGCAAGGATTCGGTCGCTGATGCGCCGCCCTACTCTTCAAGTGGACAGCGATCTTGTATATGGCGATCTGGTTTTGAATGCAAACGAGTATTCGTTGACGAGAGGTGGAAAACCACTGCGGCTTCTTCCCAGAGACTTCGCCTTGCTTGC
>JADYYD010000131.1 GCA_020853845.1 Candidatus Melainabacteria bacterium | reverse complement strand
GGCGTAGGCGCCGGAGGACGCACTACAGGCAGTGGCGTGGTCATTGGTGCCGGAGGTTTTACTGCTTCTACTGCTTTGACCGGAGCAGGCTTCGGAGCATCCTCCCTTGCCGTTTTCATTTCAGTTTTTGGCTGTGATTTCGCCGCGGAGGGCGCGGTCTCACCATGTTTGGTTCGGACAGGCAATTCTTTTCGATGATGTCCCTGCGCAGTAGCATTATTGTTGGACACTCTTTGCGTATCAGGCGGCTTGATGCGGTGTTTTACATCTTGCGAGACGAACTCGATTTCAGTCACCTGAGTGCGGGGAGGTGCAGGTATAAGAAGAAACACGGAGAGCAGAAGCAGTGCGCCCATCAGCGCAAAGTGCGCCAAATATGAGCCGCTGGTAGCTTCCGAAAGCTCCAGAAAATGACTTGAATAGATCTCTTTGTTGTTGATATTGGTCGCACGGTCATATGCATCACGCACGGCAAAGGCAATGAAAGCCAGACAGAGAGCAAATAGAAGAGTGGCGCCGGGGTGCCCGAGCTTGAAACTGCCCAGTTGTTTCAACAACGGATAATTAGCATGAAAGTGATGCGCTGTCGCAAACTGAGCCAGTCCAGTGCTGATAGATTCAGCACAGACAATCAGCAAAATAATGCTGAAATTAATCGCTCCCACTTCCAAGAAGAGCCAGCCTTTAAGCTTATCGCCGTTGTAGAACTGACCCAAACCAGGCACCAGCGACAGCGCGCCGGCGACGGAAGGCTCGAGTTTGCGCCGACTGGCGTTATCGCCCAAATTGAATGTTTTCATACCCGCACCTATTGAGGTTTCGCTTTTGCTTCCACACTTCACGCATCGCGTTTCGACCGCGGTCTGCACCAGTCGCCAATGCCATCCCGGCGCGCTGTTGCACCTGTTACCAAGCTACTCAACAACGCGCTCTATCAATACCTGAAAGCCGCTGAAAGAATCCCAGGGAAAAGCCTGGAATTTGGTCCGGGTTTAGCCGAATCGCCTGTTCATCAACTAAAACTCACAATTAATAGAAGCTTTTATTGAATAATGTTGATTGATACCAGGGAAGGAGCAAGACAGTGGATCTGATTTTCGAACCACTCACGCAGCAAGGCTGCATGACATACTTGATCGCGTCGGCGGCGGAAAAGCAAGCCTGGATTATCGATCCATCGCTAAAAGAAGCAGAGCGCTATGAGGCGATGTTGAAACAGCGCGGACTAAAACTCAATGCGGTTATTGACACTCACGCGCATGCCGACCACCTTTCAGCCGGTCCAAAATTGATGGATTTGACAGGCTGCCATTATGTTATGCATAGCAGCGCTCGTCCCAAAGATGTTACCGACCGGGTCGAGGACGGCTCCGAGCTTTCGATCGGGTCTATAAAACTGAAATTTATTCACACACCCGGGCATACCGAAGACTCTATCTGCATTCTTCTTAACGACAAACTTTTGACCGGAGATACTCTCTTTCTGGACGACGGCGGAGCCGGACGTGATGACCTTCCAGGTGGAAACCCCGGCGACCACTTCGAGAGCCTTGCAAAACTTTCAAAAATGCCGGACAGCTTGATTGTTTATCCCGGCCATGATTATCGAGGCAGGCGTCCGTCCACTCTTGGTGAGCAAAAACAGCGCAATCCGTTTTTCAAACCAAAAACAAAAGATGAGTATGTTCACTTCCTGCAGGAGCTTCATCTGGGCCCCGCCGAGTGGATGAAAAAAGTGCTGGAGGCCAATTTGGCATGCACTCGCGACCCGCAGTCGGTAGCAATTCCGCAAGGAGTTTCCGCCTGCGAGACCATGGGCACTCTCAGCGATTGTGCAGCCAGTCAGGAAATTCAGTATATCGATGCGCAAGAAATGAAGAAAAAAATGGATGCAGGATGGGCGCCATTTTTGCTCGATGTGCGTGAAACGCCGGAGTTAACTGCCGAACTCGGGCATTTACCGGGCATCACGCACATTTCGGTTAAAGAAATCGCCCACAGACTCGATGAAATCGCCAGTCATAAAAATGACGAGATCGTCTCTATCTGCAAATTGGGCGGACGAGCAAAAACGGCAGCGCAACTCATGTCTGAAGCAGGCTTCTCAAAAGTGATCGTGCTGACCGGCGGCATGACCGCATGGAATGAAAAGGGCTTGCCCGTTGTCAGAGAAGCACTGAGCAAATGAGTTAAGTATTCATCGCCGAACGTTCGGTGCGATACAACTTCATATCGGCATCCTGCGTCCAGCGCGTATCGCGTTTGAACTCCGCCCAGCGTGCAAACAGTGCACGCACAGCATGTTGAACATTTTCATCTCTGGTCATATTTTCAAATGGAAGATGTTCCTTCAGCTTTTCTCCGACCACAGGCTTGTCTTCGAGCTGCTTCGTGCGTCGCTCGAGATATTTGTTGAATTCATCGAAAGACATCTTTCCATCGCCATTTCGGTCTCTGGATGAGCCAACGTGCTCTCCTTCAGCGAACCCACGCCCGGCGACCACCTTTCCGCCTCCAATACTACCGGCGGTATCACGGCCGATTTTAGGATTGTCAACCAATTCTAAAGGAGTCAGATACGGTGATGCCGTGCCGGAGCCAATTTCGTCTCTCATCTGCTTGAGCAGTTCAGGCGAAGGAATACAGTTAACGATGCCAAAATTAACAGCTTGACCTAGATTGCGGTCACCGGAAGGAGCGCCTTCCAGGGGCATGGGTTTCGTCATGTTTATACTCCTGAAAATCGAGTACTGCGCCAGGCACTCACAAAGGGATTGGGGGTAAGAGCGTATAGGCAGTGCTCTTACGAAGCGCTTGCGTTGATTATTTGATTCGGGGGGGGGGAGTACTCCGGGGTTTCCGGTATCGATGAGTACAGTCAACAACACAGGGTGGCAATTGTTGTTTTCAAACTATTAACACCCGGAATGAAACTCTTTACCGAAAAAGTGGAACTTGAGCGCCGGAAATTCTGCCTTCCCTCCGGTAAAATCAATTCACTTTTGTCGAGAAGGCATGAGGAAAGACGCGTGACAAGGAAACCGGACTTAGACGTCACAAACTGCGACCAGGAACAAATTCATATTCCCGGGACTGTTCAAAACTTTGGCGCTTTGATTGCTTGCAGGAAGGACGGCACTGTTACACGGGCAAGCAGCAATCTGCAAGATATTTGCGAGTTGTCCGGCGATGATTTGGTCGGCAAAACAATCGACAACATCTTTAAGGAAGAAGAGCTCAAGGAGATCGATCGCACTGCATCCGAATTACAGCGTCCGAACGTCAAACTCACCCTGAGTAACGGCAAGGTAGTCAATGCACTCTGGCACAATGTTTCGGATGAACAATACTTTGATCTGGTTCCGATGCCTTCGCAAACCGGTGAATTAGAAATTTCCGCGGCTCTTGCCAAAGTCGGAATGAAATTATCGTCCGTGAGTACCGAAACCGCATTCGCTCAGTTAGTGGCGGATCAAGTTCGCGAAATATCCAAATTCGACAGAGTAAAAATCTATAAATTCGACCGAGATTGGAACGGCGAGGTCATCGCCGAATCGCGCAAAGAGAGCATGCCTTCCTATAAAGGACTGCATTTTCCGCATACTGATATTCCCAAACAAGCTCGCGAACTTTATATTCGAAATCGCGTCAGAGTCATCGCTGATGTCGATGGAAAACAAGCACAACTCGTGGAAGAGCCGGGTTTGGCTCCAATCGACTTGAGCTTTTCATTCGTGCGCAGCGTGTCGCCCATTCACTTGCAATACTTGCGCAACATGGATGTTCGCGCGTCGATGTCCATTTCCTTATTCGAGAAGGGCAAGTTTTGGGGTCTTATTGCCTGCCATCATCAAAGCCCGCGCACATTTTCGCTGGCTGAGCACAGCCTCTATCAATCTCTTTCTCAACTTTGCTCGAACCGCTTGAGTGACTTGAGCAAATTGGCGGAGAGCGAGATCAAACTTCGGTACTTATCGACAATTCAAGAAATAGCCGCCAATCTTTTGGTCTCTCACGAGCTTAAATCATTGATGACAAGCCATCCCAGTCTTGATGAATTGATCCAGAGCACCGGCAATGTTTTCATCAGTGGCGATGTCGTGCTGCGCAAGAATTCAACTCCAGATAATCCGACTTTGCAGTCGCTGATCAATTGGCTTGAATGTTGCCCCGATGACGAAGTGTTTGCCTGCGATGATTTGCCCGCACGCTACGGACACGATATAGGAGCATATGCCTGCGGTCTGCTGGCGGCTAAAATTCCGGACGTGAGCAGATCTTGGGTGCTTTGGCTCAGACCGGAAAAGTCGAAAGCCGTCAACTGGGCTGGAGATCCATTTAAACCCACCAATGCCAGCCCCTTCGGAGATCGCCTTTATCCGCGCACTTCGTTCGAACTGTGGAAAGAAACGGTCAAGGGCATTTCAATTCCCTGGCAACCATGGGAAATCGAAGCGGCCGGATTTTTAGCTAAGATCTTGGGCAAATCGATGACCAATAAGACGGCGGAGTAATCGATTTTGCCGCACAGGCAACCCGTCCCGTTCGGCTATGCGGCTACCCCCTAAAAGACTCCGGGAAAGCCCCAAATTTTTCAGCGTGAAGGACCGCTAATCCTCACCAGCGCTTGAATTGTTAACTTGACATCCCTCGTTAGCTACAGTACAAATATTAGGCTGGGGCAGAGATTTTTTACTAGTGGCTACACCTGATATTCCAAACCTTGGAGACGGACTCAGCGAAGGTTTAAAAGCCGGAGAGCTTTCCGGACGCGAAATCTTCCAGACCGTCAACAACAGCCTCTCCCAACCGCTCGATGTCCGGGCGGCGCATCAGTATTTCTCGCCCAGCGGCAATGCCGGCCTTCCCGACCTGCAAACCTTCAGCGGCGATTCACTGAGCTTCTCCAATCAAGCTCTCAACTTCAATGCAGGCACAGAGCTGGCATTTAGCGGCTCTCAGAGCCTGGCATTCGACGCCTCGCCCATGACCCAAATTCAAATCGTGCCCACCGGTGCGGAAGCAGCCGCCCTGGCTCCCGGAGCCGACGCAGCCCTAGCAGCATTAACCCCCGGCGCCGAGCCGATTTCGCCGATTATCCAGCTAATCATGCGAATGCCCGGCCACATCGGCTTGCTCAACTCTTTCTTCGAAGCTTTGGGCGCTTTATTCATGCCGCTGCAGGAATTCATAGGCGCGTTCAACTTCGCCGACTGGCTCAATCATGCCAACGCCGGATTGGTTTCCTCTTTGGGCAAGATGGGCGAGCACATGCCCATGAGCCTTTCCCTCCTGCCGTCCAATGCTCCAATCTTTGCCACTCTTGGACAGCACTTCGGCACCATGGGACTGAACACCATGGGCACCAATATGATGACCGGACAGATGACCGGTCTGGGCGACATGGCTTCCGCAGGCGCCAACGGTCTGGGCGGCAATTTCCCGCAATTCGGCGATGTGCCGCAGATGGAGCTTAATGTAGGCGGACACGCCGACTTCAGCCAGCCGTTGTACGAGTCCACAGGGGCGCAAATCGGCGGACCGCATCAGCTCATCGCCGGAGACGATTTCATCCAGAGTCAGCAACTGGCATTCGACAATGGCGGAGGCGCATTCAAGCCTCAACTGGGCGGCATGCAAGGAAACAGCACCAGCATCCCGCAAGCACAAATGCCGCAACAACAGCCGGTTACACAAGCCCAACCCAGCACAGGGCAACAGCCGGACCTGCCGCGCACCGAAACAACAGTTCCTCAAGGCGACCAACAATCGCTGATCCAGCAAGATCCAGGCGCCCAGCAGATCGCTCAAGCACCGCAAGATGCAGCCTACACAGTCAAGCCCGGCGACAATCTCTGGGATATCGCCAAGAAAAACCTCGGCGACGGCACCAAGTGGCAAGACATCTACAAACTCAATCAGGATGTAGTCGGCACCAACCCCGACCTCATACATCCCGGCGCACAGCTCAATCTGGGCGATGGAAGTCATGTGACCGCCAGCGCCGACTACACCGTCCAACCCGGAGACAATCTCTGGGATATTTCGAAACAGCATTTGGGCGGCGGGCAGAATTGGAATCATCTTTATCATCAAAATGCCAATGTAATCGGCGACAATCCCAGCCTCATCCATCCAGGTCAGCAGTTGAATCTTGGCGGCGGCGAACACCACACCTTAGCCAGCGCTTCCGGCGCGCACGCACCGGCACATCACGGACCAGCTCATCACGCTCCTTCGCATACCGCACACCACGCTCCGTCGCATCATGCTCCCGCACATCATGCGCCCGCTCACCACAATGCACCGCATCACAGCCAGCCACCAGCCGGCGATAAGCTTGCACACGCCAAACCGGCGGCGCCACAGCCTCCTCAGTCCGTAGAAGCATCGTCTCAACAAGTGCCTCAGCAGCTCGCTCAAACTCCGCAGGGAGGCGCAGAACAAGGACTTAAGGCCGCTCAAGGCATGGGCTCGCTTAAAGACATAAAGCTCACCGACTGATTACCGCCAGCGATCGATATAAAGTCCAAAACAAAAGGACGGCCGCGACCGTCCTTTGTGTGTTTGTTGATATCAGGTTTTAGAACAACTTGTCTTTCAACAATCCGGTTCCCAAACCCAAAGCCGCACCAACTGCGGTGGCGGCAGCGATCTTCTTGCCTTTGCCGTGCCCACGAGTGGCAGCCAAACCTAGCCCAGCGCCAAGCAAAGTGCCGGTCGCCGTGCTCTTCACCACGGGATGTCTCTTCATCGTTTCACTGCTACTAACAAGTCCGACACCAACTCCGGTGCCTGCCCCAATCGCTGCTCCACGCATAGTCCCCTTGCCGGAAATCAGCCCGGTGACAGCACCTACGCCCGCTCCTACACCGGCTCCAACAGTCGCACTTTTCACTTTGGGATGGCGTTGAAAATAGCCTTTAACACCAGTCGCTTGATATTTCGACTTCGATGTTCCGCCATGCAATTGTGCATCAGCAAATGCAGGAGCTACCGGAACCAGCGCAAACAGTGTGCCGGCCAATGCCACCACAGAAAGTGCCCGCCTTTGTGACACAAAATATTTCATGACAACCTCCATCTATCTCATACCGCCAACCAAGATCACATGACACATAGGAATTTACCTATGTTCCCGGCGATCCGTCAAGCATTATTTGCCATTCGCCGTGCCACCACTTCCAGTGGCATAGAAAAGAAGGCAAAAAAGAAATTTATACGTCACTGCGGCCAGAATTTGATTTATCAGTAAGCAATACACATATACATATGCCACAGAGCCATTATCCGCCACTCAAAAATGCGAGTCCTCTATAAGGATGACACTACAAACGGTGGCAAAAAAAACGCTCAAACAATCTTGAAGATCGGCTCGCAAGCGGGAACATCGCAACAGTAACTCAACTGAGGGATAAAAATCACAACCTCGAAAAACCACATCCAGCGCAACTTTTCAATAGATTTGCCTCGAAAATATTCGGACTTTGGGAACAGACTGCCACCACGAAGTGTCTATACTCGCAGACAGTTTGAAGTAGAGGAAATAAGTTATGAAATTTACATCCATCTTTCTCGCTGCTGTCATGGTTACCGCGATAGCTGGGCAGGCTGCTGAAGCACGCGATCATGACGGTTGGCGAAACCAGCACAGATCCTGGCACCAAATCAATAAACAGATAAGACAGAACCAAAGACAAGCGAATAGAATTTGGAGACAACAACAGGCATGGAACAACGGTCTACCATACGGTTGGAACCAGTCATTTAACCAGGGCAACACCCGCCCGTGGGATAACGCCCACGACAACTCAATACGCGCGTTGCAAGAAATTCAAAGAATGCAGCAAGCACATGCAGCAGGAAGAGTATGGTATTAAACAGCTAGCCTGCGCCAGTTAGCTCTGGACAGGTTGGCAATTTAGCCGCGGCCGATTGATTGTAGAATCATTTGGCCGCGGTTTTTTATGCGGTTTTTATTGGTCTAAACAACGGCCTGCTTAGGCGTTTTACCAAGAATCAGCTTGGCTCTGCTGTAAAACTGCTCGGCCTCTTCGGGGCGATTAAGATTACGCAGCAAACGCGCATAATCGCGGTAATAATCAGCCATATCCACGTGATCTTCACCCAAGACTTGCTGTTTCAAACGCACCGCTCGGTCGAGAACCGGCTGGCATTGTTCGAATTTTTTCTGCTGGAAGTAAATTTGCGATAGCGTATTGAGCGTCTCTGCAAGCTTCTGGACATCCTCCGGCTGAGACATTTCCAAAATGCCGATCATTCTGCGAACATAAGATTCGGCGTTGTCCAGCCTGTTTTGAACGCACAACACCCTCACAACGTTTGCCAGATCGGCAACGAGCTCATTATCGCTCTCACCCAACTCTTGCTCGCGGACGGCAAGAATTTTCTCGTATAAGCTTAGTGCTTCGCTGTAATTGCCCTGATCGTAATAGCTCTCTGCAAGACGCGCATGAGCACCGCTGAGTGCACCCTTTATGTCTTCCTCGCTTCTGGCAGCAGCCGGTGCAGCGGCAGCAGGTTGCCCGGTCGGCACAGGTGCGGTCGGTGCCCCAACGGCGGCGGCAGGGGCGACAGTCTGCGCAGCGGCTCCTGGTGGAACAGCAACTCGAGGCGGTGCGCCGGGAGCTTGCCCACTTCCATTCGGCCCCCCGGGAGAGGCCGCAACTGCATTTGGTGCGGTCTGAGCAGCCGGAACTGCTGGACGCGGAGCACCGGGTATCTGTGAAGGCGAAATCTTTGGAGCGCCGGGAGCCGCTGCTGCAGCCGGAGCTGGTGCGGCTGGACGTGCTGCCGCGGCGGGAGCGGCTTGCGCAGGTGGCACTGTCCCTGGTGCTGCTGCCGCGCCTGGTGGATGCGCTCTAGTTAAGGCAGTCAGTGCGGCTGCCACATTAGGTGTTGCTGCCGGAGTAGCTCCGGGAGTTGCTGCGGGCGCCGGTTGAGCCGGAGCTGCTGCTGGGGGCGCAGACTGTGCAGGTGCCGCGGCTGGAGCTGCTTTGGCTGTTTCACTTCCCAATAAACTCTGAAATGCCCCAACTTTCTTGTTGGCCGCATCCGCTGCTGCCGCAGGTGCAGTTGTTGCTGCAGTTGCCGCAGCCGGAGTTGCTGCTGCCGCCGCGGCTTTTTCCGCTGCTGCTTTTTCCGCTGCTGCTTTCTCTGCTGCTGCTTTCTCCGCCGCTGCTTTCTCTGCTGCTGCTTTTTCAGCAGCAGCCTTCTCTGCCGCTTCTTTCTCAGCCTTCTCTGCCGCCGCCTTATCGGCTGCAGCTTTCTCAACGGCTTTCTTCTCCTGAGCAGCTTTCTCAGCGGCTCGGATCTGTTCTGCCAACATCTCGACTTCCGCTTTTTCGCGCGCGACGATCTCGGCAGCTTTCTTGGCAGCAGCTTCTTTCTCGGCAGCTTCTTTTTCCGCCGCAGCTTTTGCCGCTGCTTCCTTATCTTCCTCGTCCTTCGTGTCGTCGGCGACTTTTTTGGCAGGCGGTTCGTCAGCGTTCAGCAAATTGGCGAACTTTCCACCCTTCGTTGACGCCGGCGGAGTTTCCGTCTTCTCGGCGACGGCCGGTTTCTTTTCTTCATCCGACAAAAGATTGGCAAATTTGCCCGGTTTCTTAGCTGTAGGCGTTTCCTCTTGCTCCTCAACAGGCTCGAGATCCTCATGAGAAAGCAATCCGGACAGCGAGCGTTTTTGCTCCGCGCCCTCTTTTTGCTCCTCTTGCGCTGCTTCTACAGGTGGCTCCCAGCCTTCCTCTTCAGCCACTTCACTGACTGCTTCAGCCGGTTCAGCCTGTTCGTCATAACTTCCTGAGCGAATCTGAATTTCATCGCCGTCCAGCGGCTCTCTGCTTTCGATGCGGCTTCTGAGCTCAGCCTCTTCTTGCGCAGCCGTCAGCTCTTCATCGATAACCGGAACAGCATCGGTAGTTTCTGTTGCCGACGAATGTTCACCCGCAAACTTGTTCAACTCATCTTCACTGGTAACGCCGAAATCTTTGCGAGCCTCTTCCATGGCGCGAATTTCCGGATCGACATCGTCATGCGGCAGAGTAGAAATATCCCAACCAAGCTCCTGCAAAGCTCCATCAAAAGACAACTTGCTCGAGCTATGCATGCAATAATCCAATCCGACAACGGCGTCATCCTGCGAAATCGCTCCTTTCTGCAAAAGGAAATGCGCTCGCAAAGCCGCTTTCAGAGTGTG
>JADYYD010000130.1 GCA_020853845.1 Candidatus Melainabacteria bacterium | reverse complement strand
CGCACTTTCCGCCATGCGATTGAATGCCAGCTACTCCGCTGGCTCGGAGAGAACATCCAAGTGATCGCAGCTCACAGAGCCAAACAAGGGCTAAAATTTGCTTGAAAAAGCAAAAGTCGCACTATTTCAAGTTTGTTGCAACGTCCCTTGCAAGCGTTGTCAGCGGATTCAGCGTGCGGGGAGGGCGTGTCCTGGCTTCTTTACTATATGGATGAATAAAGTAAGTCATAAAACAAATGGGCACCATATACGAAACCATATTTCGAGTTTCACAAAGCGGGATGGGAACACAATGTCCCCACCCCGCAGACCGTTCTTAGATTCCGATTACCGTCTACAACGATGGGCAGCAGCGGTGAATCAGTCGAGAGTGCCGATGTGGTTAATCGGCGGTCCGGGCGGCAGTTGCTTCTATCCGCGTGACCAGAACTTCTCGGGAAACGGTGCGAATCCGTTCGAACGACGACTTGGCGATGTTGAGTGCGAGATTGCGCACTTGTGCAGGTTCATCGACACCAAAGCGGTGCACGACATCGCGGCCGAAATTGCCGTAGGCGCTGTTCAGAGAGCGCGTGAAGAGCGACCATTCATCGACAAGACGTTTGGTCGTGAATGCGTCGGCGGCGATGGCGGCATCCAGTGGTGCCAGCGCTTCATCGAAGTCGCCTTCTGCCTTGTTGCCTGAAACCGCTCCCTGGAACCAGGTGAATAGCTCCGTGGCTGCTCCAAGAATGAGGATGTGCGAGTCGGCAAGGTTGGCGACTTTGATTTGCGGCTGGGTCGTGTCTGTCATTGAGAATTCCTTAGTTGGAAGAGTCGTTTCTTTTTGATGCTTCGATGCAGCAAAAGATGCTGCCAAAACCGGGGATCAGCCTGGCGAGCAGTTCGGGAACCACTTTGTCGGCTCCACCGGTATGCACTTCCTTGAACGACCAATGATGCTGGCCGGCAGGCGTGATGTTCACCCAGATCGTTTTCACGCCTGAGTAAAACCGCTTCTTGATGTTGACGATACTTTTGGCCGGCTGAACTTCCAGCGTAGTCCCGACGACAACGAGCGTGCCGCAAGCCTTCATAAGCTTGCGCGCGGCACCCGCTTTCTCTTTGTCCACAGTTTCTCCGAAGAGCACGACATCCGGGCGCAGATGATGTCCGCACAACGCGCAGACAGGCAATGCCTTGGCATGTGGTGCTTGATCTTCGAAGGGCTGAAGCTCGCACTTTGGATTCGTACAGCGGCTCTTCATCACGTTTCCGTGAAATTCGATCACGTTGTTGCTTCCGGCTTGCGCGTGCAAGCCGTCCACATTTTGCGTGAGGATGTTCAAGCTGTAGCCGTCAGGCAGTGCCGCTTGCGCTGCTGCCAGAGCCAGATGTGCCTTTGTGGCTTCAGCAGACGCGATCTGCCGGCGCATGCCGCCCCAGTGATCCCAGCTCAAGCGAGGATCTGCTCTGAGCGTTTGCGCCTCGGCCGCTTTGACGACGGCTGCGTCATTCCACAGCCCATCCGGACCACGGTATGTCCTCAATCCGGCGGAAGCAGAGATGCCCGCGCCGGTGAATACAACGATGTTCTTCGCGTCACGCATGGGTATCTCCATTGCCGAAGCGCAGCGCAAAGTGATTTGCGCCGCGCGCTCGCCTCATTTATTCATCCTGCTCATCGAGCTCGGCAAGCTGTTCTTTGATCGCGGCGTCCAGGGCGAGGTGCCCTGTGATGCGTCCGACGATCAGCTCGACGCGGCGCTCCTCTTTCGAGGTCTTCTGGTACTGGGCTCGCACGGCGTCTTCATGCCGCTTGAGTTTTTCCTCGCCGATGCGCTCGCGCTCTTTGTTAATCGGGTCGAAGAGAACACCGGTGTTATTCCGGCTCTCTTGCGTGAGCGTGTCCTGAGCGTCGCTGACAGCCTTCTGGGCTGCCACGAGCGCTTCGGAGCCGGCGGCGGCGCCGCTCGCTTGCAGTGTGCGCAGCGAATCGGAAGCCGTTTGGAAAGCATCCTGGAACGGCTTCATCACCGCGTCGTAGGCGGCTGCGGCGTCCTTGTTGACCTTGAGCCAGGCGTCGATGTCGTCCTTGATGTCGGCAATCGCCGCCTCAAATTCCGCATCGATGACGGCGATTCGAGCCAGATAGGCGGCGCGAGCTTGCTGAGCTTCCTTGACGGCGGCTTCATCGCGCCCCGAATTCATGACGGTCTGGCATTCTTGGCACTTGTCCTGCTCCAGAGAGCAGCAAAGGCACAGAGCAAATCGCGAGTAGGTCGAGATGGTGCAAGCCGTGCACTTGTGCGCACTGGCGAGCACCATTCTGTCGGTGTCGCATGATTTGCAAAGAAACATGTTGAGCATGTGATGTTCCTGTCGTTTGGTGTCTGGCGCGTCTGTCATCAGACACGCCACTTGCGCGTTGAACGCGCTACTGTGCGCCTGCCCGATCGGAGCCGGGTTTGGCAAGGTTTGGGCGTTGTCCGCGTGCGGACGGCGGGTTCTCAGGCGCGCGCGCACGAATACTGAACGTGACACGCTCTTCCGGGTCGACGACGGTGCCGACTTCATGCCCTTTCTTCAGCCAGCGATTGGCGACCGAGTCGACGGCGTTGCGCCGGAAAGGCGTGACGTCGAAAGTGACCGGCTCAGTGCCTGCATCCGTGAGATGCGATTGCACGGCTTTGTTGAGCCGCCGCGTCTGATTGAAGTGGACGATGAAGTCCTCGAGCAGCTTGGCGATCGTCTGTCCGAGCCAGGCGCCGGCGATAGACGCGGCGGCGATGGACATGTCCTTGAGAACGAACCAGGCGTAAGCGCCGACTGCCGCCAGGGCCAGCAAAATCGTGACGTTGAGGACGGCACGCTTGGAGCGTCCCCAGTTGGTTCGCTCGATGAGCAAGAGCAAGAAGGTGATGCCGGTGGCCGCACCAAAGACGTACAGCATTGTGATGGGATCCATCAGGACCTCTCTCTTTTCGTATTGCATTCGATGCCACGATGCCTAGATGAAGAAGAGCACGTAGACAATCATGGCAATTGAGAGCCAGAACAGAGCCTGACCCAGAACATTTTTTCGCTTCACGGGCGTTTTCCCCGAATGGAGAAGGCATTGACGCCGCTCTCTCGTTGATCGGTGATGGCCGGGCTCGGCGGTTGCCGATACCGGCGAAGCGAAGATGAAGAGGGCATGCCTGCCCGCCTTCAGGACGATTTCTCGTCGTATCGACCAATATCAGTCGATGGCGACAACGTCTTTCACAAGGCGCTGGCGTCATCGGTTAATTTCAACCCTTTCATCTCCATGCTCGAAAAACCGATGCGTGTTCCACCAGACAGCCCGAAGCCGCTGTGCGGAGACAAAAAAAGCACCAAATGCGCGTGTTTGGTTGAGGATGGAAGAAGGACTGGGAAGTTGGTGATACTTCTGGGATAACACAGAAAAAGAGAAGCGAATAAGTAAAGTGTAGCTTCATAGAGGTCTTTACATGACTTCAAACACAGCGCGTGCGAGGGTTTTAGAGCGACGCTCACTTTTTGACCGGAACTGAAAGAGTTGATCTTTGCCTTTAATGCCGCGATTTTCGTTTTATCCTGAAATGCTCGCGGAAGCCAAAAGTGTCTGATGCTAGGTGCGCTAGATTAGCCGATTCTTCAAAACCAATCAGCCTCAAAAGCCTGCCTTTGTTGCGCTTTCAGTGGACTGAAAAAGAGTCCGATTGCGGACTGTATTTGCCTTGCTGGCGCTGACATTGCAGGGGTCGGCGAGCTTCGTGCATTGATCGACCTCGCGCAGCCGCATAAGCGAAGTTCTAACTGCGAATCGGCGCATTTTGCCGGTGGCGAAACGAGCGATTTTGTCGGCAGTTTCAATTGTGATTCCGAAACCAGCACAGGGACGGTTTTTGCTGTCCAAAACGCGCACAGGCTCAGGGGTGTAACTGGTTGTAAAGGGGTTCTATGAAGCTCCACTTTATACTTTTAGTCCAAGGATTTTGGTAGCAAAAAGTATCTTTGTCGATCTTTCCATTCTCGAGCCAAAAAAACCTGAACACTTGAAATAGAGCCTCTCTCTTAGGACTCTATCCTGCAGCGAAAGCTGTGGGGGTGCACACGGTTTTAGAGCAAGGTTATGGCAGGTCGATTCGAATCTGTGATCTCGTATCGAAATCCGAAAGGAGAAATAGCTATGACGTTCTCAATTGCAGTTCCGACCTCGAGCGTAATTGCCGTGGCGCCCAACGACCCCTATCAGGTCTGCGTCATCGAGCAAAACGGCAAGCACAAGGGCCGGCTGACTCTGGTCGGCGGAAAAGTGATCATGCCGAAGCAGACCCATCTTCAATGCGCGCTGGAAGAATGGGACCAGGAAGCCGGCGGCAAGCAAGCCAAGCTTTCCGAGGTCTCTCTCTGGGCGGTGAAGACCGACGAGCATTCGGACGTCCGTCCGGCAACGCTCGGTAAACTCACTCACGACCTGTGCCCGGAGGAACACCGTTCGCTGCCCGTCATCGGGCACTACGGCGCTCCGGACTACCTGTATCTGGCGGCGGTCGAAGGCGAGCCCTACCCGTTCGACGGTGAGGCGAAGTCGTGCAAGTTCATCGACGTGCGCGACGTGAAGTGGACCGCCACCGAAGCCGAGAGCCGTTACGGCGCTCAGCACGACCTTATCCTCATGGTCTACCGGCTCTACCTGGCCGGTCGCCCCGTCGACAATCGCGACTTTGCGGATTTCCGCGCACTGCGCGCCAATCTGCGCGATCTCATCGCCGCGGTCAAAGACTGAGGCTGGTGGCCGATGCCACTGTAGCTGGTGCCGAATTTTTCGGCGCTCTGGATAACCACAGGCAGCCAGGCTGTGACCTGATGCTGTCTGTCAAGAAAAAATATGGAGTTAGTATGTCCAAGCTTTTGGATACTGCTCACGCGAGAAAGCTGGATGCCCATCTGGATCGCGTGAATGCCAACGCGCAGCATTTGCAGCGCGTTCTGAGCACTTTGAAGGGCATCGGGCCGCAGGGAACTTTCCTCGGCTCTCGTAAGCTCGGGCGAAACACGCCTGAATATCTCTGGTTGGCCGAAGCGTCGCGCCTTCTTGCTCTGGTCAACATCGCCTGCAAAACGGGTGGCGGACCGGGGCTGATGGAAGCACCTCACAAGGGTTGTCTTGACGCCGGCCGCATCGATCGTGCCATCGCCGTATGCGCCGATTTCTTCAACGGCGAGGAAGACTTGAATCCTTTCGTGGCTGGGGGAGGGCATGTGTTCCATATGCCTGACTTCAACTCGCGCCACGACGGACTGTTTTTCGGCTCGATGTTCCACTGCGTTCTGTGGGGCAGACTCGGAACCATTCATGAGCTCTACGACTTGATGAATCGGCTCAAGCACAGTCTGCTGGCCGCCACTCCGGTCTACTTCATCGAGCGGGACGGTTATTGGTCGCAGAAGAAGGACTTCCATACGCAGTCGCTGGGCGAAGAGCTCGGACCGCGCATTAGTCCCGAAGACTATGCGATGACCAAAATCGTCAACATCCTGGAGACGACGCCGGAGAAATTCGTGCGCCAGCTCCTCGTGGATGTCGGTTTCTAAAGACACGTGTAATGGTGCTTCCGTGTCATTGTGTCTCGGGCTGAGTGAATTGCCCAATTCTTTATGCCCCTACCTGCAATGGTCGCCTGGCGAAAATACTTTCGCCGGGTGGATGGGTGGGAAACCCATCGGGGGCTCCGCCGGCGAGTGGTGGAATGCGAAAAATCGGGAAGGGTGTTTGCCCTTTCTCTGATTTTTCGTTTTATGCGCCTGGCTGCTATGTTGAGTAGTAGAAAATGCGTGCGATTGAACTTTTTGGTTGTGGATTTCGTAATAGAAAGTAGGGTGACGGCGCGGGCGCAAAGTTAAGTCCTGCCTGCTATGTACCTGATCTGACGTATTGCAATTACTCCGAAAAAATTCAGATTTTTCGGAGTAATTTTCTAACCAAAGGAGGTTTGATATGGGTTCTACTAGTATGTGCCGATGGTATGTGAACCAGTTGCCGCCTGGGCAGTGCTTTCACACGAGAGAACTTTTGACGTACGGAAAACGGGGCACGATTGATAAAGCGACTCAGGCTATGGTTCGTTCCGGCATGGTGCTGAAAGTGGCTCGTGCTGTCTTTGTGCGCAATGATATAAATTTGAAGGAGCCAACTATTGAGGAGATTGCGTCGACGAAGGCGCGGGCGTTTGGCAAGCACATAATTCCTTCTGAATTAGCTCAAGCAGCCAAATTAGGGCTTGAGCGTCCGAGCAAACTGAGAAAGAAAGGCAACAAATTGGTTCCGCCGAAGCCGCCATATCCAGGAACAACATTTGCTGTTCTCGGCACTACAAGCGAGTTTTGGACGGTGCATGGCTACGTTCGATTGAAGCATTTATCCGCACGGAAATTCTTTGCGGCACAGCATAACGTTGGGGAATTGCTCACAGGGATTTGGCAGGCGAGCAAAGAGGCGAAAATAGATTTTCAAAAAATTTTGGCAAAAGCGAACTTGCAACCTCAACAACATATACGAATGCGAGAGCTGGCCGCGTGGGTTCCGGAATGGGTTCACGAAAAATTTCGCAATCTCAGTATGCGTGGAAAAATTCATGCGCCGTGGAGACTTTATCCATTCGTCGAACTGGCCTTTCCGAAGTCTTTGGTGGTACCCAAATTGAAGGTTGTAAGAGAGTCTCCGGAGGTATATGCAGTGGGCACCAAATTTGGTGTCGGACAAGAAGCCTGTGCTGGTTGTGAAGATGCGCTAGATTTGCCAGCGATGCTAGGTCTGCTAAATGAAAGGAAGGCAACTGAATACAATTTCAAAATTGTGAAGAGTCACTTTTCATCGGCAAAAATTCTGAATTCTGGATGATCACGAGGCTCTTGGAAAGTCTTCTGCGCTTGGCATCGCGGGCTGAATATATCGTGTGAAGAAGGGGTATTTTTGAGACCTCCCTTTTACTTCCTCACGCTTTTAACTACCTCCAAAAATTCTTCAAGTACATGTATTCGCGCAAATAAAACAGTCCCTAAAGCTGTGCGAGTGAGTACTGTCTTGGTTTTTGGAGGAAGAGTCTGCTGATTTCGGCAATCGGCAGTTGTCTGCGTATCCAAGATTCAAACATGCAGTTTCTCGGTAATCACGCCGGGAATGGCTATTGGAGACCTGTAATGAAGAAAAGGTCTAAAGCGACTGCCGGCGGACAGCCGACGGTCAAGTTTAAGGCGCGCGTAAGTTCGCTGCGCGGTGAATCTCCTTTCGTCATTAAGCCACTGCTACAATTCGCTCCCGATGTGGGCAATGACGGCACGGTGACTGTCGAGTTAGTCTGGATTGCGCATCTCAAGCGCAATCTCTGGCAAGTGGAGTATCTTTGCGATGGCACGACTGCTTGGGTTTCCACTGCGGTGGAGTTCGTCGACAGTGTGACCATCAAGGACAATGAGTTCCGACGTTTCCGCGCCTCTCTAGCTGGTATCAAAGCTGGTACCAGTTTCGAATATCGCGTGATGATCTCCGGTCAGCAAGTCTTTTCTGCGACCGCGAAAACACCGCCAGCCAATGGCTCTAAGATGCGCATCGCACTCTTCGGCGATTTTGCCGACGGCGATCCGGAATCGACGAAAGTCGCAAAGGCTGTGCATCAAGCTGATGCCGACATGGTCGTTCTGGCGGGCGACATCGTATACAACAGTGGTCTTTTCGGTGAATACCGGCGCCACTTTGATCCCGTGTATAACGGCAGTGGAGATCGGGGCGCGCCCATAGGTCGTTCGGTAGTTACCGTTGCGACGACCGGCAATCATGACGTGCGCGTTCCTGACCGTTTCGACTTTACGCAACATGCTTCTGACAAGGATTTGTTCGCGTTCTTTCGTGTGTTCAGGCACCCGAACAATGGTCCGACCCTCGATGCCAAAGTCCTTGCCAAAATGGTCGAAGGCGAGCGCGATGGACGTAAACTGTTGAAAATGCACGGTCCGAGGTTTATTCGCCTGACGAATTACTATTTTCGTCAAGGTGACAGCTTCTGGGTGTTTCTTGACGCCAACGAGTACATGGACTGGCGCAATCGAGACCTGCAGAAGTGGCTCGAGAAGGCGCTCGCGGTTGGCGCTGACAGTCGCTGGAAGTTTGTCTGCTTTCATCAGCCTGGCTTCAACAGCGATTCGAAGTACAAGCACGATACGCGCTTGCGCGTGCTCAGCCCGATTTTCGAGAAGCATGGTGTGAGCGTAGTTTTTAGCGGACATTGCCACTTCTATGAGAGGAGCTTTCCTCTGAAGTTCGAATTGAAGAAAGGCAGAGCGGGCGAAAAGCTTTATCCCGAGGGCAAGATTGTGCTGGATAAGCAGTTCGACGGTGTGACGCACAAGAAGCCGGAAGGCGTGATTTACATCGTTTCCGGTGCGGGCGGTTTGCTCGTCAGTCGAGAAATGCGTCCCGAGAAGCACGGACTGAGCGAATCTTCGTTCAAGATTGCCGATAACAGCAATTCGTTCACTGTCATCGACATTGACGGAAAGACGCTTCAGGTAAAGCAGATCGATACTGCAGGAGACGAGCTCGACTGCTTCGTCATCGAAAAAGACTGACTTCCTGCGTGTCGCAGCTTTGCTGCTGCGGCACGCACTTTTTGTGGTCGTGGCTTAATTATAGAAGATAGTAAATTACTCCGAAAAATCTCAAGTTTTTCGGAGTAAAGCCGTTCTGCCATTTTTATCCAACCGCCCGCTGCGCCAGCGTCTTCAGTCAGTAACACTGATGTCCCTGGCAATTTCGATTTGGGGAAATCTCTTGTGAAATTTCGCAAAATCCGCCTCGGTCCATACTTTCTGATTGAAGGAAATACATCGCAATCTGGGAAGTTGCGGCATAATTGACATGAATTTCGGCGTGATCATTGAATCTTCGGCGGTAAAAATTTCCAGTTTGTGAAGACCGGCAATCCATGCAAGATTGCTGTCATCAACTTTTCGCCCTTTATCAATCCAGAGACTGCGAAGATTTTTCATGGTGCCTATCGTTCGCAAATCCTGACTTGTCAAATCTTCGGCGCTCAATCTCAGTTCTTCGAGGTCGGCATTATTCTTCAAATATTTCAGCACTTCAGCCTGACCCGAGATCTTCGAGATTCCCAGCACTTTCAACTCTCCCAGTCGTTTCAATCCCAGCAATGCCCTGCCGGTCATATTCGATTTTCCGATCTTAAATGTCTCGAGCTTAGGCAATTTATTGATCTTTTCAATTAGCTGAGGGCTAACCTCGCAGCCGGTCAGATCCAAAATGCGCAAGTCTTTAAGTCGATCGAGATAGCGAAAAGTCGAGTCATTGACTCCGAAATTAAAACGGAATCGAAGTCCTGCGAAGTCATTTGTGTTGAAGCGCAGCAGGAATTTCGGATTCGTGACAATGACTCTATCTTCGACATCGAGAAGAAGCGGTTCATCCAGAGGAAAAGTAAGAATGCCTTTGGCTGGGATCGGCTTGAATTCCTTATCATTCAAACGTCTAACATACCCCAATCCAAAACCTTTGGCGTTTCCGAAATTGAAAATTCGGCAAGCTTTTCCTTGTGTATCCACCGAAATGGAGCTTATCGGTCCACCGTCAGAGTTGTCACCGCCCTCGTCGGGAATGTAGATAGATCTTTTCGGATCGGCTCCCTCTTCGAATCCCTGCTTGTAAGCGACGGCCGCTTCGTTTTTCATCTGTTGATAGACGAAGCAGCCGGAGATTGCTGCCGACAGTATGCACACGCACACCAATTGCATGATGTGTGTCTTATTGATCCTTTTGACCGCCTCAGCCTTGGATTCTGTGCTTACTTGCGGATGATGTGAAATTCCTTGCTGCAAAAGGCTCAAGTCGCGGGCGACGGATTTCATATCCTGGTAGCGCGACTCGGGATTTTTCTCGAGCATCAACCTGATGATTTTTTCGATTGCGTCCGGAAATTCCTTTCCGAGTGTTGACTGCTTGAGAGTCGGTGCATCGGTGGACTGATGCTGCATCATCGTGGACAGAGCTGTTTGACCGAGAAATGGCGGCAACCCCGTCAGAGCCTCGAACATGACGCAACCCAACGAATAAATGTCGCTTCTAAAATCGACCGGTTTGCCCAGGCACTGCTCAGGACTCATGTAGAGCGGGCTGCCGAATATTTCCCCGGTTTTCGTTAGAGCTTGCGTCGGTTGAATGTCTTCGGCGGTCAGCTTTGCTATGCCGAAGTCGACAACTCTGACGCTCAAGCCGTTGCTGTCCGATTGTGGCGGCACGAGCATAATATTGCTCGGTTTCAGATCTCGGTGAACGACCCCAACGGCATGCGCATATGCCAGCCCAAAGCAAACCTGAATAAAGATGGTCAGTGTTTCTTCGAGGCTGAGCGCTCCCTTGTCCTTGATTAATTTGGCAAGCGTTGTGCCTTCAATGTAATCCATGACGAAGTAAGGAATTTGATCATCGATCAATCCACAATCATGGACAGAGATGAGATTTGGGTGGTCGAGCAGAGCAGCGGCTTTGGCTTCCAGTTGAAAGCGTCGCCACACGACGTCGCTTACTTCCGGCGTGTTCAACGTTTTCATCGCCAGAATTCGTCCAAGCGCCAATTGCTCGACGCGATACACAACGCCCATGCCGCCGCGTCCCACTTCCTCGAGAACCTTGAACTTATCAGAGACAATTTGCCCCGGCTTAAGCTCGGCCAGCGGTTTAAGATTAAGATTCAGCGTATTCTCGTTTAACTTTTCCGACTCAAATTGCGGCTCGGATTGCCGTCCATGCGAATTTTGCCCCTCGACCATAGTGACTCCATTGTGCCCCTATCGTCATATACCTCGGTACGGCACAGTTCTGGACATGATACGGAAAAAAGGCGAAAAAGAGATTTCATAACGGAACGCATGAATTTGCCCAGAGGGTCAGCCAATCAAACTTTGCGGGCAATAATTAGGAAAACGGCTGAACGGCGGAGGGTGCCTTTCAACCGTTTTACCTGTCGTTTTGAATCCCGGGGGTAAAGCGAGTTCTGGTTCAGTAAGTGAAAGCTGACTTTATACGGCAAGCCTTTCCAGATGAGTTGATAGAAGCGACAACTGAGCTACGTTGCTTTCTTCATCGTCATGATCTTCTTCATCGTCATCTTCTTCAGGATCAAAGAGAATGTCTGACTGGGCAACCATGCCTGGTTGAATCGAGACAAAAACATTTTTGACCGAAAGATGGGGGTGCTCGTCTGCATATAAAACCGCGGCGAACAGGCGACCTTCGTAAAGGACGCTCCATTGATCTTGATCTTCATGATCGATTAACTCTCTGCGCAAATTGTTGGCGAATCCCACTTCGACGACTTCCAGGTCGCGGGTGGGCTCGTTATCTTCGTCGCCGAGGTCTTCAGCCAAAACCACATAAATTCCCCCGGTTTCGTCCACCTCTTCCGGTTTTACAAATGGTCCATTAAATAAATAATCACCAATCACTACAGGCATTTTAGAACTCCTTGTATTTGCTGAATGCCGGGCGTCCAGCGCGTTTTTGTAGAAACAGTTTTTTGTCGTGATGGCATTTTCGTTGCGTCCATTCTTGACCGCCGGGACTAAGGCGAGGTTAAGACAGCGCCGATCGAAAAATAAATGTTTTAGCGCAAGTCAAGGCGTGCCGCGGTTTTATGTTGGTTTTCATATCGATGCCGTATACCCTTTACCCGCTCTTAACCGCTGCTCGGAACGAAAAATCTTGATACCGAATGTGGTGCCTGGGGCGTGCCGGTCGATGAAGATTGCGAATTCGCAACATCTCGAAGCCGGCCCTTTACGTTTGGACAACTTCCAGCCCTGTGCAAACTTAGAGAGAGCATTCTCGCTTCCGAGAAACTCCGGAAGGCGGGATTATGCTGCCTGGTGCGGGCGTTGAGCCGTCTTTTATGGAGTGAAATCGAAGCAGCTAACATGGCCGGATCAAACCTAGCGCTAGTTACAAGAACAAACTTTAGTACTGAGCAGATTAAATCGCTCATGAACTCTGTACTTGCCTGCGCGAAACAGTCCTAATAGAGATCTCCCTTTGTTCCCCTTCAATTTCAAAAACACGTCCGACCAGCCAACACAGTTCTACTGTTCCAAGCAATTCCCCATAGCGCATCGCGCTGCGGAATGGTCGGGCTTGTCTCGTGTTGGAGGATTGCGGGCCGAATGTATACGATTCCAGCCGTCTCGGTCCTGCCCGGCAACTGCCGGCGTCCAGGTCAGCGATACCAAAGGCGGTGGCATCTGGGAGAAGAAGTAACGGAGGTCGTCATGACGCGAACGTTATAAAGCAGAGGAATGTCTTTGAGAAGCCCGGCAGGTTTGGTTTCGCCGGTGTTCGACAAGTCCTTCTCTGCTCAACAATGGAGGACTATCATGATCAATCGCAAGCGGCACACGCCGTTCCACAAGCGCTCTAGCAAAGCGCGCAAGCTCGCCTACATCCGCATGAAGAACAACATCCGCCGCAGCGCTTCCCTGCTCGGCGGGCTCTTCTACACTCACGACTACATCCACGGACAGAACGGCTGGGTCGACATCTACTTCCTCGGCAAGGCGAAGGGCGTTTTTTACAACGTCACTCTCCAGACCGCTCGTTACGAGTACAAGGAGGAGGTGAGCCAGGCTGCCTGGGATGCCGCGGACGTTCTCGTCCCTCATCGCTTCAACCTCTTCGAGGACGCGAAGAAGGACCCCGTCACCGGTCACTGGGTGTCCAATCCCAAGCCCGAAGGCGCGCTCGAGGCGTTCGGCGGCCTGACCCGCTGGGACTGGATCCGTGAGAAGGAGAAGGAGATCGCCGAGGCGCGCACCGTCAAGGTGCACGCTCGCGTGGAGCTCGACCGTGACTACGCGCACGGCATCGGTCTCCATGCCACCATCGACGTGCCCTTCCTCACCGTTGACGCCATCAACGCGTTCATCCGCCAGTTCCTCGCCTCCGGCGAGAAATCCTGGCGCGACGAGAACGCGCTCAGCTTCGGTCACGAGGAGGTCGGCTACTGGGGTCTCGAGAGCAACCAGCTCGTCGAGCCCTGGGAGGTGGAAGCTGCCCTCAGGGACAGCAACACCGCCGGCGAAAACGTCGATGAGAAGGCGGCTGCCGACGACGACAACGTCGCCGGCTGATAGCGGGTAGGCCAATTTGAAACGTCGGAAGCGGCTCAGGCACTTGATTGTGCTTGCGCTGTCTTCCGGCGTTGGCCTTGTCAGTTTTTTAGTTGAAAATGGAGAAGCCGCTGAGGGCGTGCGGGAATACTAGCACGATACCTTCGGCGGCTTTTTCATCTTTTTCTGCCTTTTTGATCATTTCAGCCATTGAAACTCAGAAATACTCAGAAATTTTGGCAAGACAATGAGGACGAATTTCTTCGCCTGCACTGTTCATTGGTCTTGGGATTTAGCGTTTTAGAGCTTCGCTTAGCTTCTTCAGGTTGGTGTAGCCCGGGATTCGACGCAATTTCTTTTCTGCCTCAAGGAGACCAGTAGCCAACCATCGCTCCATTTGTTCTTCTTTTCGCCACCTTTTCACATTTCGACTGAAATATCTGGCGGCGGAGAACACAGATTCAATGCAGTTTGTAGAGTAGAGAGAGCGTCGCAAATTCCCGGAAATGCCTAATTTGTGCAGTGTCAGAAGTTCGCTTAAACCCTCAGTCATGCTGTTGGCTGCCGATTGTCGATGTTGAAGTTTCAACTCATTGATCACCTTCAAGAAAGCTGTCTCCGCTGCTTTGTGTGTTTTTTTTCCATATGCGGCGTTGAATTTCTGTTCAAATTCCTGCTGTTCTTTCTTTGGTAGTTTGTCTCTGACATTTCGCTTCTTGTGCACAATGCAACGCTGTATATGTGCGCGTTTACCGAACACATCCTTGAGAGCTTTCTTTACTCCCTTTCCTCCATCAACTACGAATAAATACGCTCCTTCCTCATCGAGAATTTGCCGCTCAAGCAAGTTTCTCAGTAGGCTCCTGCAAATACTGGAAGACTCGGTACTTCCTTGTTCGAACTCCAGAACATGGCGGTAGCCGCGAGTGTCGATGCCTACAGCCGTCACGTATACATTCTCGCCAATATGAATGCCGTCGATGAAAACCGCGATCATATCTGCGCCTTGCAAAGACCGATTGTGAAACTCCTCAAGCCTCGCACCCATATACTCGATTGACTTCTGGCTGACAGCCTGCCTGCTCACCCCCTTCGCTCTAAGCATTTTCTCCAGCGTTGATTTGAACCGCCTTGTGGATGTTCCGCTCAAAAGCTTGGCGGCAGCTTGCTCACACAGAAATTCTTTGTCATTCAAAGCTTTGTATGATTCCAGCTCGACCTCACTTCCGGTCGCTCCTGATGTGCGTATACGAGGTTTTCTTACTGGCACCTTTTGCTCAAGTAAGTAAACCGAACCAGGCTGTGCTCCATGTCTACTGCAATCCCGATCCGCTTTTCTCTCATGACGTTCTCCGACAATTTCAAGCACCTCCCTATTCATCAGCAAATCCGCTATCAAGAACAAACGTTCATTAATCCATTGCCTCACATCGCCTTTCAAAATCTCTGAAAGGTCGTCAACGAGAAGCTTTGTAAGCAAATCTCTACGCTCTGGACTTAAATTGACAGAATCGGGAAGCTTCGTGGAAGATCTCTTCATGATGAACCTCCTGTGCGTCTTGCACCAGTTGTGGTTTGGAATTAAGCACCTAGAACACTACCAGGCGCAGCCCACAGTGCGGTTCATCACTAATTTCAACTAACTATCTGACATCCTCTCCGGCGTTTTTTTTGAAAATCTTACTATTAAAGAATATAGTAAAAATTCTGCTTTTAAAAAATCAACTTGGATTAGGGGCGCAACTGAAGCTTTCGGCTGTTTCAATTACACCGCCAATCCAAGTTGAAGCTCAAAGGGCTTTTACAAGAGCGATTTGCGTTGGCGGCAAGCGCGCGCAGTCGCTGAAACTCGAGGAGATACTCTTCGAGCATCCGTGCTGCTTGCTCGGGCGTCGTTGGCGCGCGAGTCACGGTCGGCTTCTTGTCATTGGCAAGAAGTCGTCGTTTGCGCAGGTGGTAGGTAAGTCCACCAAGGATGAACAAAGAGAGGATAACGGCAATAAGCATAAATATGCCTTTCTGATTGAGATAGGAGAATT
>JADYYD010000129.1 GCA_020853845.1 Candidatus Melainabacteria bacterium | reverse complement strand
GCTCTAATGCTGCGTCAATTGCACGCAGATTCCACCAATGACGATGAGAGCGATCCCGAGAAGGCGAGTCGCGTTGAAGCGTTCTTTCAGGAAGAAAATTGTGAAACCGTACATGAGCAATGGATAGCAGCCGGTAATCGTGATCACGTAAGATGCGCTGGCCATGCCGAGCGCCGCCAGATAGGACCAGCCACCGATCGCAAGAGTTATTGTGGACAAACCGGTGAAAACCCAGGCGTCGCGCGCTTGCAATTGGGGGCGTTTTTTCGAAATAAGGAAATACAGGCAGAACGGAATGAGAGTTGTTAGGTTCAGAACCAACTCTACAAAGTACACCACCAGTGGTGGCGCCATGCCGACGGCAATTTTGTCGAACAATCCTTTGATGCCCCACGTGAGGGTGGCGAGCACGACGCAGACTGGAACAATGAACGGCGAGAAGCGACTTTCGGTTGGCTTTGCAGGAATTGCAATGGTTCTTGCCGTCAATTCAGTTTGGACCGGTCGTTCTAAAACGGCAACGGAACCAGGTTTTGCTGCCGGCGCGCTGAATGGAAACGGCTCGTCGGCGCTGGCGCGTTGCAGGTTCGCCAACAACAATTCTCTATCACTGAGCTGCGGCTCTTTCGGCTCTGAATGTTTCTCACCGGTCAATCCCACCGAGAAAACACCAGCCGCAATCAGCAGACCGCCCAGCATCAGCCCCGGCACGAGCTTTTCACCCAGGAGAAAAACTGCCAAAATCTGCGCTACGAGCGGATATCCGGCGGTGAATCCGAGAACGAAACCTGCCTCAGCCCGCGACATCGCGGTGACATAGCTGACCATGCTGATGACATAAACGATCGCACCGAGCGCACAGTAATAGATAAGAGGTCCGCTCACTTGCCAACCGGGGTGAAAGTGGTTGAGCATCATCCAGCAAAGGGGCACCTGAGGAAGCTGGCAGACCAGCATGGCGAAAAGAACATCACGATTGGACGCGACATGCAGAGCCTTCTTGTCGAAAATGCCCCAAATGCCCCAACAGGCTAGGCATATCAGGACGAGCCCGTTTAAACCCCATTGGGCGGCGGAAGTCGGATCGAGATGGCTCAAACCAGGCAAAGGCATGTTTTAGTTTTTCGGAGGGCTTGTGCAGGTGCAATCGAGTCTTGGCAGCGTATCACCAAGGTGTTGCAATCTTATGAGTCTTAGGCTGTTCTTAGTAATTTCTAGACATGGTCGCGGGCGCTGCTGCGCTACCTGCTAATTAGCGGTTGCTCAGGTGGTGCAATCGTTGATGTCCGTTGGGCTTTTCGCGTCACAGGCGGTGAGAACTTCGCGTTCGACATCTTGTATTGCCATCACGGCTTGCTCGTACAAGTTGCCGTCGGCTGTGGAGAAAAGTAGGGTTCCGTTATCAGCAATGTATGCATGCGGGTTTATTACGGATAGTTGATTCCAAAACCGATCTTCAAAAGAGTGCTTTTCAAGCTCGTTAAGACCTATATGACCAATCGAAAATCCAAATCCTCCCCAATTGATGAAAACTTCCGCTGATTCGATTTGTGGCGGTGAATTGAAGACATACCATTCGTCGTACATATTGCCGTGGCAAATATCTCTCGGAATGTCAGCCGGGTTTGAAACTCTTGGGCTGAGCGAAAACACGCCCTCACGCTGGGGTTGGTCTTTGAAGTCCGGATTGTGAGACTCCTTCACTAAGTACTTCCAACCATCGTTCAATTGTTGTTCGTTCAGAATTACCAGGCCGCTATCCAAAGACGTGACGAGCACAAACTTGTCGACAATGGACTGTGGGCATTTTTCAATCAAATCGCCCATGCATGCAGCTTTCGAGGTTAACCACATCCATTTGCCGTTTTTTCCGAGAATCAAAATTTGTTTCTCCTGTTACGGTGCCACCGATTACGATGCTTACCATTCGCTAACCATGTCTTCGAGAAACCCTGCATCTGTGACGCTTGCGACGTCGTTTTGTTTTGCCACTTGTTTGTACTTTGGAATTTCCCAGAGCTTCTTATCATTTGGAATCTGTTTTGCAGAGAGCGTTCTCAAAAACATTCGCTTCTTATTGGTGTCGCTGTAGTGGCTAATTTCTTGCAGAGGAATTCCGCCGAGATTGGGTGCTGTCTGCATTTCCGCCAGCACTTTAAGCATACGTGGCGAGGTTTGAATTTTGTCGGCGACGTAGATGGTGTAATCGACACGAATTTTCTTGCCGCCGCCCGAGATAAATCCGCCGCCACCCCCACCAAAATAGAGCTTTTCATCGCTGCTGATGAATTTTGTCGTTGTTAAGCCTGCTACCGTCGGACCTTTCGGGTCTTTAGGTTTAACCCATTTGAAGTGGGGCAAACTCTCGCCGCCCATCTGCATGATTTTGGCGAAGTTATGTTCGAATTTATTCCAATTGACGCAGCAAGACAGCTTGCGATTGTCGTTGAAAAGCCAGACTTTGCCGGTCTGCGCATCGCCGACGATGGTCAAGCCGAGATGCTTGTTTTCGATGCGCAAGCGCTGCGGAAAGACGTAGATGGTCTGTTCACCGTTGGCGGTGTGCTTTTGATTCAAAAGCCATCCTTTTGGGTTTGCGTCGGTTGTCGCCGCGATTGAAGACGGGGCGTAAACGCTGATAATGAGCGCAACGGAAAAAATCGGCGGACGGAGAATGTTCAAGTTTCACACCTTGCGAACGTCTATGCTGATCATATCCGAAACAAAACGCCAAACTTAAATGCCAAAGAATGGCTAGAATGGGCATAAGAGTAGAGCAATGCATAGAGCAAATAAACATCGCAAGCTTTCTTACAGCCCGTCGGTCGCTAACCGTTCGAGTCGCCCGGCATCGACTTTATACGTCGTGGCACTTCTGCTTGCCTTTTGCAATCAAACCGCAGGAGCAAGCGATAATGGCTCGCCTGTGCCGTTTGTTCTTCCGGAGCGCGTTCCCTTTGTTATTCCCGACTCAAAGCCCGTGACGCCCGCGCTCACCCCCTCGGTGACTGCGGCTCCCTTGCCGCCGGTTTCTTCTGAGTCGCCCAAAGCCGGCAAGAAACGCAAAGGCAAAAAAGATGCCAATCCCGAAGAAAGCGCGGGCAAAGATTCAGAAGCCAGCTCGTCTCTCGCCAATTCCGCGCCTTTCTCAAACGGAGCGGCGCCATCTCCCCCCGCCGCCACCACGCCCGCTGCCGCTGATTCTGTTTCCGCTGCACCTGCCGCATCAGAGCCGGCCTCGACGTCCCCGGCTTCGGATTCGGGGTCTTCGGGCAAGCGCTTTGTCTTGCAGGGAAAAACCGAAGTCATCGACTTCAAATTGAACGATTTCGACGGCTACAAACAGGGCATGGCCGCGCTCGATAAACGCAATTTCGCACTTGCGGAAAGCCTTTTCAAAGCCGCCGCGGCCAAGCTCGATGACGGCTATGAGAAGTATCGAGCAGAATGCAATTTCTTTGAAGCCAAATGCATGATGATGCAGGGCAAAGCGGATCAGGCGGTGTCTCTTCTCAAATCGGCAATTGCGCTTTTCGATCAACACGACCCGCGCAACCCTTACAAGCTGGCTGCGCAGAAGCAGGTCGGAGACCTGTTGAGCGGCAAGGGACGCTTTGACAGCGCAATGCTGCAGGGGAAAACCAATATGCTTGTCGGCCGCACTTCTGTCGATCAGAACATCACACTCTACTCGCGAGTTGCAGCAGACGACTCTGATCCGGTCCTGTTGCGCGTTGATAAAGAGGCTGTCCCCCAGACCATTCACGACTGTTTCGCGCAAATGACCTGTCTGGAAACGGCGGAGCTGGGCTCCAATGTATACAATGCTGTGGGGCGCTGGCAGCCGCTTTTGGTCAAGGGCGAACCGGCGGCAATCGAGTTTGGCGCCAAACCGCCTGTCATAAACGTGAAGGTGAACGGGCAACTAAAGGAAGTAACAGTCAATCTTCCGATGGTTAACGGGCTAAGAAGAATATTGCTGGCAACCGACAACGAAAGGGTTGCTGCGATTGATGTGGATAACAATGACACCTGGCTGCTGATGATGGATACCGCGCCGGACGGCACTGTGGGGCGTTTTCGATGGGCATTGCTCAGACACGCAAAGCAAAAAAGCGCCACCTGGGGTGTCAGCCGCAACGTCTTGAATAAACCCCGTCCAGCTGGAAACGCGTGGGGAACCGCCCCGCACAACGGTTTTGGTCGCGAGGTGAACGTCAATCCGAGATTGTATCGCAACAGCCAGGGCAAGTATTAATCCCGGTTTGTGGGCGGTGTTCCAGTGGAAACGCTTGCTGGAGAGCGTGCCAATCTGGCGCGATCTCGGGAGTTGCTACAAAAGGTAGTAGGTGGGGGCAAAAACGAAGAGAACTGAAAACCGGTTTCGACATTGACTGTCGAAGCGGTTTTCAGCTCTTTCGCTTATCCCAGGCGCCGGTGTCGACCAGGCGTCTTAAAGATCCCGGATGGTCGGTGAAAAGACCGGCAGCTCCCCAATCAAGGAAGCGTCGCATGTCGTTTTCGTTATTGACCGTCCAGACGAACATGGGAATACCCTTGCGTGCTGCGGCTTTCAACGTACGCTTGCTGCTCACGGCCAGACGATTGCGACGCGGTGGCATCTCAATCGCGAAGGCGCGGCGGCGGAAGCGCCAGGCAAGACCGAGCTTTGCCATTGCGACGAATCGCACCAGCTCAGCGCGAGTGTGGCCGGTAGTGAGATTCGGCTCCAGGCTGCGCATCAGCTTAGCCAGCTTGGTTTTGATGGAGAAAAGCTCGATGCTGACGCGCTCAAGGGCTTTGAGGCGCCGCAGAGAAGCTATCACCTGGCGAACCATGCGCGTGGTGCCGACCTTGATTTCCAGCATCAGAAGCTGCTCAGGCAGTGCCGTAAGCACTTCCTCGAGCGTGGGCACGGTGATGCCTTGGCCTCTGAATGGGAATGTTTTTCCACCGTCGGGGCTGAAGGCAAAACCGGCGTCCAGCGCTTTCAATTGCGCCAGAGTCAGTTCTGCGACCAACCCGTGTCCATCGGTGGTGCGGTCCACTGAGCCGTCGTGAATGACGACTACGTGCCCGTCTTTGGTCATGCGCAAATCGAGCTCGACTATATCGGAGCCCAATTCAATGGCGCCAAGAATCGCAGGCAGAGTATTTTCCGGATGCGTGCTCGAGGCTCCTCGGTGAGCGATCACCAGAGGACGCCCTGAAGCGGCGAGACGTTCGAAACGCCCGCCCAAATCGAAGAGGGGCATATGGACTTCCTCTGGTCATTGTTCGTGGAGGAAATCGGCAAGAAATAGTCCAAAAAGGACGAAAAGCAAAAGAAGCCGGACAGGACAGCCGTTCTGGATTTACAGTCCAGAAACGGCTGCCTGCCACTAGCCACTGATGCGATGAAGAGTTGTTTAGCGCTTCTGCTCCGAGTCGTCCTCGTCGTCATCGTTGTGCGGCTTCTCGACCGGGGGGCAGTCAGAGGGAACGTAGCACACGTCAGACACAGGCTGAATCATGCGCACGACACCGCCGATGGCCATGCCTGCGATGAAACCGCCGATATGCGCCCAGTACGCGACGCCATCGCTGGCACCGGTCAGAACGCTCGAGAACTGCATGAAGATCCAGAACAGAATGTACCAGTACGCGCGAATCTTCGCGGGCACAGGGACCAGTCCCGTAATCTCGGCCTTGGGCCAGAGCAGGAGATAGCCACCCAGCACGCCGGCGATGGCGCCAGAAGCACCAAGCGTCGGCACCATGCTGGCCGGGTCCGACCAGATGTGTGCAAGAGCAGCAAAGATGCCGCTGATGAGGTAGAACGCGATGAACTTCCCGTGTCCCAGGCGCGCTTCGAGAGCACGTCCGAAGACGAACAGGTAGAGCATGTTGCCGAGCAGGTGCATCGGACCTGACGGATCATGCAAGAACATCGAGCTGAACATCGTGCCAACCGCTGCTGCCATTGCCGCAGGATCGCCGCTGGAGAACGCATTCAGGAACGTAGCCGGAACCATCAGGTACGTCTGAATGAAATGCTGTGCTGAGCCGTTCGAAAGCGCGGAGAGTTCCAGGACATAGGCGACACAGTTCAGCGCGATAAACACGAAGGTTGCCCAGGGGAAGAGCAAGCACTTCAGATTGTCTTTGAGAGGAATCATAGTTGTCCTCGCTATACTGCGGCGCTCTGAATTCTTCAGAACGCTGCTTCGCTTATGGTTGAGAAAACGCGCGGGTCTGGCAGTGAGCTAGTGGCTAGCGGCACCGACATATCCGTGACGAATGGAACGCTTCAATTCACTGTCTGGTCACTAACGAACGCATGCGACTTTCATCCCGGCACAGGAAGTGCTGGAGGGAGGGCATTCGGAACGAATGGAAAGTGCGTAGGTTGGTGGGTGACCTGTTTGAGACAGAGAAGAAAAGCAAGAGCTAGAAACTATGTGATCAAGGGCAAAAATTACAAGAACATTTCGCGTGCTAGCGCGCGAGAGCAGTCTGTTAAGTTCCTCGAAAGGTGCACAGAGGGATGTTTCCAATAGGTGCAAATGCGCTTGGCAACCGATTTGGCGCAGAAAATGACGAACTTGAGACATGGCGCAATTGATTCATACTGACAACGAGGTGTTGGTTTGGGCCAAAAATGCACCAATCCGGGTGGATGTCAGGATGTTGATGCCGATTGTCAGGAGATCTCCGGCAGGATGCCAATAGAGAATTGCTGGTTGCCAGTAGCCGCGCTACTGTTGAACTTGGCTGTATGACTCGATTAGGTTGTTGTTCTTGTTTCTGTGTTTCTCTCTTTCTCCTCAACTCCCTACTCACCTCTCTCCCCTGTCATTCAAGTTTTCCGCCTGATGTAGAGCTTCCAAGCGACATCATGGCAGTCAACTTGCGTGCTCTGGTTTGGTGACAAACATTCCCATAACGAAGAGAAACCGCTTGCGGTGGCTCTTCTAGAAATGGTGGAGTACTGAATGAACAAACGCGAATTGAAGCGTCTGACCAGAACTGGTCAAGCTTTCACACGGCTGCATATCCTCGGCTCGGCAGAGCAAGTCACTGGTTCGATGATGCTTTTCGAGCACGTCACTCGAGAGCGCGTCACCAGGTTTCTTCTCGATGTCGGGCTGACTGTGGAAAACGACAAGGCGGACTTCATGAACCGCCTGCCCTCCGGCATTACGCCTGCTGATATCGATTTCATCGTCATCAGCCACGCCCACATCGACCATTCCGGTTATCTGCCTCGGCTGACCAAGCTGGGCTTCACCGGCAAGGTCTACATGACGGACGCGACGGCGGACCTGCTGGACATCATGCTGCCCGACTCAGGCTTCCTTCAGGAAGAGGCGGCGCGCAAGAACTGCGCACGTGCCGAACGCCAGAAGGATAAGCTCGGGGATGACACCACCGTTGGTGCCAAGCCCAAGCCCCGTCGCAAGAGCCGCAGTCGAGCTGCTATTTGCAGCGAGCCACTCTACACGCAGGCTGACGCCAAGCACAGCTTGACCTTCATCCAGCGCGGCATGAATCTCAACACGCGTTACGAGCTGGCACCGGAAATCGCGGTGAAATTCACCGAAGCCGGCCACATCCTTGGTGCTGCCGTCGTCACTCTCGAGCTGGGTGCCGGTTCTAAGAAGCGGACTTTCTGCTTCACCGGCAACATCGGTCGCAGCGAGATGCCTCTGCTGCAGACCGTCGCGGCTGTGAAGAGCGCCGATTATGTGATGTCCGAGTCGACGTACGGCAATCGCGTGCACGAAAAGCGCGATCGCCTGGCGCTTCTCGCCGACATCCTCAATCGCGCCATCGAGCGCGCCAAAACGCCTAGCCCCAAGCACGGTTACGGCGTCATCCTCATCCCGGCTTTCGCGGTCGGGCGCGGGCAGACGCTGGCGGCCGATATCCGGCATTTGCAGGAGGAGGGACGCATTCCGCGCATCAAGGTCGTCGTCGACAGCCCGATGATGATCCGCTCCACCGAAGTGCACCGCAAGCACAAGTATCTGCTCAACGCCGAGACGCAGGCTCTCTTCGCCGATGGTGTCGATCCGTTCCGCACTGCCAAGCATGTGGAAACCATGGATCGCGCAGACTCCCAGGCGCTCGACGAGCCGCAGTCCGAGCCGATGATCATCATCGGTTCCTCCGGCATGGCGGCCGGCGGACGCATCGTCAACCACCTGAAGGCGAAGCTGCCCGGTCGGCAGAACACGGTCGTCTTCGTCGGCTATCAGGGCACCGGCACGCTGGGCAATCAGCTCATCGGCAAGGATGCTCGCCGCAACGTCAACGGCACCACGATCGAGTCGAATACGCAGAACGTGCGCGTTGTGCGCATCTACGGCGAGCCGGTCAAGGTGTATGCCAACATCGAGTTCATGTCCGACTACTCCGCCCACGGAGACGTCGAGGACATTCTCGGCTGGATGCGCAAATTCGAGCGCAAGCCCAAGCAGGTGTTCCTCGTTCATGGCGATGACGAGGCTCTCACCGGGCTGAAAGAGTCGATCGAGAAGCGCTTGCGCTGGAACGTCACTGTTCCCAAGGCGCGGGACGTCTTCACGCTCGAGTAATAATCGCCCTAATCGTGGTGTCGCGGCTCTCATTGACTGAGATTCGCGGCACCGCAAACTACATGGAGACCTAACCATGAAGTTCGGAAACGTTCTTGTGATTTGGTTCCTGCTCATTGTTTCCGGCTTCGGCGTCATGTTCGCCGGCTGGGGATTGGCATTTGCTTTTGCGACCAACGTGTTCGTGCCCTGGCTCGGATTCGTTACGCCTGAGTATCACAACCTGGCTTCATTCCTCGGCGCATGTCTATTCGTCGGCACCGGAACAGCCCTGGTTCTTGTCGCATTGGTCACACTCGGATTCGGTGCGACTGCGCTTTATCGCAGGATAAAGGGGCGATAACCGCAGAAAGCATGCTGCTTCGTGAGCAGTAGCGGGCAAAAGAGCAAAGAAGCCTCGTGGGTGTATCGCGAAAGCGGGCATCTGCGAGGTTTTCTCTTGCTTTTTTGTTCTTGCATTGGTGATATGATATGGTGTAGTAAAAATGTGAAGTCCGGCTCACAATGCGGCTTTGCATTGCCACAGAAGTGCAACAATACTTCGCGCGAATTGAGCGCTAACCATGCCTTGCTAAGGCTTCGCTAGCTCATGTTTGAATTAGAATGAGCATTTCAAGATTAAAAGAAAGAGCCGCTAGAGACCGAGGTAATTTCTCGTCTGCGGAATGTTAAGCGTAAAAGCTTGCCGGGCCGATGGTTTTCAGCTTGCCTTCGGGCGCCCGGCATTCCATGTTTTTCACACTCAAGAATACGTTCTGTAAATGCGCTCTTAGTAAAGCATCTTGAGCTTTTGCTAGGTTGTTTACGAATCTTCCGTATCCACCTACTTCTCCAGCCTCATCTCCGAAACAGAAATTGAGCTTTGCCACGTGCAGCAGCTAAAACTTCGTCGCAAGGCGAAGGCGAAGCACAACGGTCTCAGCGTTGAGCCCGTCTGCGGAAGATTCATCAGTGGCTGCGTGTCTTAGCTCTCAAACAGTAGGAAATCCAATGGCAAACGAACCGATTCAAGACGGCGTCAGCGCAGGTGAACAACCGAGCGGCGCCACCGATGGTGCAGTCGCCAGAGTCTCCCTGTCGAAAGACGCGGGCGGCTCGGATGTTCGACCGAAACCCTCGGTTGCTGCCCAGCCCCAGCGTCCGAGCTTCTTCAAGCGCTTCAAGCGCTGGTCGCTCATCACGCTCGGCATTCTCATCGGCTACGTCCTGCTCGTGGCGATCGCCCATCCGGTGTTCGTCCTCGCCTGGCAATATCTGCCAATCATCGTTGGTGTTCTGCTCATCCCGGCTGCCGTCCTCGGCATCCGCGCTCTCGACCGCCGCGGCAAGGCCCCTTCGCGAAAAGCTCTTGTGGTCAGCTCGCTGGTTTACGTTGCTTTCCTCGCATGGGTGGTGACCGCCAACGTGTCGCAGACGATTATTCAGTGGCAGATGGCTTCTTCGCTCGATCCGATTGCGATCGGCGAGTTGCCGCAAACGCGCGACAACCGCATCGTTGCGCGCTCCACTGCCGCCAAGTACGTCAAGAATGCCATCACCGACAACCGATTGGTCGGCAAACAGCCGCATCTGGTGCGGGAAGTCGGGCAGGACGGCAAAATCGTCATGTGGTGGCAGTCGCCTTTGGCATACGATGTCTGGTACGGCACGCCCTTCGGCAGCGTTCATAGCGTCATGCGGGTGAACGCCGAAGAGCCCAACATGAACGTCGACGTCAAGGCAGGCAAGGATGCATTCTTTGCGTTCGGCGACGATTCGTGGGTGACCGAGCTGATCTTCCGCGTCCTGCATCCCTTCTCCAAGCGCGAAGAGACGGTTTACTGGGAGTACGAGGACAGTGACGAGTGGGTGATGCTCATCTCGTACAGCTCCTACCGCCCCACCTGGACTCTCACCATGGTTCCGACTCAGTCGGGCGTGATGGAAGTCGGACGTTACGGACTGGTGCGTAACTACAGCAAGAGCGAGGCGGCGGAAAAATTCGAGGGCGCTGCTCTCTATCCGCCGGCATTGGCTCGCCAATACGCGGAGGCTTACGCCACCTACCACAACGGTCTTCTCAACCCGTGGACGGCGCAGCTCGAGCTCTTCGAGATCAGCGAGCCGCCCTACGACGCGCAGAAGACCGAAACCAACCGCTTCCCCTACTACCAGGACTTCGATAAGCTCGGTCTCGAGCTGATCGTCGGTCTGGAGCCCCGGGGCGGTTCGCTCACCCGCGTGCTCTTCTTCGATGCAGTGACCGGTCGCGCCAGCGTTTACGCTGTGCCGGATTCGCTGCGCCTGAACGGCCCCAGCAAAGCGCTGCTCAACGTTCACAACGCGGAGCCGAGCGCCGACTGGTCGCAGTACGAGGAAGCAGAGCCGCGGCTCGTCAATGGCAAGGCAGGCAGCTTTTGGCTCGTCACCGTCGTGCGCGCCGACGCATCCAGCCGTGCTTTCGTCATGCTCGTTGCGGTCGATGCCGTCTCTCTGAAGGCGCATCGCTTCAACGATGTTGAGAGTTTCAAAACGTTCCTCAACACGGCGCCTGCCGCTCCGCGGTAAGGGCTGTGTGAGGTGCACGACGTAGTGCACCTGTCGATGAGGGCGTAAATATCCCCGTTTCGGCCATGG
>JADYYD010000128.1 GCA_020853845.1 Candidatus Melainabacteria bacterium | reverse complement strand
TTGAAGACGTGCCAATTTTTTGCGCTGCTCACTGTGACATCAGCCGGAGCAGTGATTCTATTTTCCAAACTATCGAATAGAGCAGTGAAGCCGCTTTTGCCTATAGGTTCACTCCACGGCAGTATCTCCGCGTCGGCATCGCTCCAATAGTTTTTGCTGAGCAGACTGGCATCTTTTGTAGCTGACTCTATCGATTCTGCCGAGTAAATAGAGCGATCGCATGGAGGATCTATTTCGGCGGTGCTGATTTTAGAGCCTGTGTCCCTGCTCGAAAACGGTGGCATGGTCATGGTTTTCAAATACTGCGGTCGCGTTATCATAGGGGCGCCCTTGTAATCGGTGGGCAGGTTCAAAAGTAAAAACTTGTCTTGTTTGGCCCCCAAAAGTTCAAGCTGACGGCTGATTTTTTTCATCAGCTCGCCGGCCTTTGTAAATGGCTTTACATTCTCTCGGACGATGACAGTAAAGAAACATAGCTGATAAGCCAGGATCAATGTGGCGATGACGCTGACAAGCCGCGTTGATTTGCGGTCGATTTCGTCTTCTCCAGGTATGAGCGCAAAAGCAAGCGCAAGAGAAAGCGCCGCTGATGACAGGAAAAAGAGACGGGAGCCGCACAAATTCGGGGCGATGTTCCAAACTTGAAAGGTGGGCAGGAGCGAGATTATGCCCATGAGTGCAAAGGCAGCAAAATAGCGGATAAGCGAAGGTGTGATCAAGCAGCGAAAGAAAACAAAGACACCGGCTGCGATGTAGGAGATGGAGCCGGCAATGATCAAACCGCCCGTTTTTGGAATGATTTCTTCATTGGCGGGAGCGATTATTTTCAACAGAGCCGCTTTGTTGGCAAAGCTGCTTAGCAGAGTCGATATTCCTGCACTGCCGTATCCTCCTATCGCATCGCTCAAAATCAGCAGGCGCAGACCGGCAAAGAGAATGAGCGTCAGCCAGAGAAGCCCGATAGCTTTGAGTTCGAGAGTGGAAGGCTTGCGAAAAATGCGCGAGATGAAACTTGTATTTGCTTTTAAATTGAATTCCGCCTGCGATGGCGCGGTGAGAAAGGCAAAAACTGTCGCCACCGCCGGCAGTGATACGGCCATTTCTTTGCTCAGCATTGAAAGAACGAAGCTGCCAATGCAAAGCCACAAATATGGCGGTTCTTTGATTAGTCTCAAACGCAGGAAGTAGAAGAGAGAGGCAAGGTAGAACACTGTGCACAGAAGGTCGACTCTGCCTATGACCCAGGCGACGGATTCGACATGAAGAGGATACGCAGCGAAAATCAGGGCTGCCCAAATGGATGTTGCCGCGCGCATTCTGTTGCCGTAGGCGCCCGAAAGCTCTGAGGCAATCAGCGCAACGAACAAACAACAGAAACACATGAGAAGCAAGTTGGTAATGTGATATCCGACCGCGTTTGCTTTGAATATAAGAAAATCTGTAAACAGAGAAAGGGTGACCAGCGGTCTGAAACTGCGCATGATGTCTGAGCCGCCCCAGTTGCTGTAAAAATTCGCAAGGAAATCATGCGTGTCGCCGCGCAAAAGAGCGCGTGCGATCTGGTCGAGATGCAAGAAATCGTCGAGCAAAAATCCGACGGACAGTGTCGGCCAGTAGATAGTGAAAACGAGGACGGAGGACAGCAGGAATGCGATGATTACCTGAGTCTTCACCGACAGAATATCAGGGCGAGCCGGCTCTAACTCGAGCTTCGTCAAATCGGTATTGCTAACGTCGGGCAGTTTGGTCGAATTCATTTTACTTTAGCTCGCCTGGTGGTTTTTCATTTTTCAGCGCAGAGTTTTCCCTCTGGGTTTCTTTGCGCTGAAAATAGTCGCTTGAGAGTTGGAAATTGATTGGATTAGAGACGTAGCCGATTGCTTTTCCATCCGCATCCAGAGCCATAATGCGCAGCTCGTAGAAAGCAGGTTTCGTAATTGCGTTCAGAGCCAAAACCCAGTTATCGGATTTCAAACTGTCGAGTTTGCCGGATATAGAAATATGCTCTGAAGGACCTGTGTCGCGATAGGTTCCTGAGTAATGTTCGAACCATGAGTCAGGCGCGCTGACTTCGTAGCGAACGCTTTTGGCATTCTTGAGTTTCGATGCATCGTATACAAGCGGACCGAGATCTCTCAGAGGATAGACGATGCCGAAGCGATCGATTCTGCTGTAAAGTTCAGGCGCCGGCGACAATGCCGGAATTTCGTCGGATGCCCTGACGACACGCGCGGATTTGATGATTATCTTGCTGCCTTTCTCGCTGGTATCAAGCAGCAATCCGTTGATTCTGCCTTCGCTCACCCATGTTTTCAGTTCGCCCACAGAAAATCGATAGCGATTGAACCCATCATTTATTTTCAGCGGCAAAGCCAAATAGCGCTCCGCTGAAAATTGCGGGTGTGTTTTCCCCGACCAGTAAAGAATGAGAACGGACCCTTGCGGCGGTATCGCGCGCGGGTTGCGTTCAATCTTGAGGTCGACATCGACAAAATCAAAATCGGTGGAGGCGATATCGAAATCAGGCGAGCGCAGCGCGTCGTTTCCTTCTAAGGCAAGGGTCGGCTCGAACGCGCCCAGCTCAATGCTGTCCGGGCTTGGCGCCGTTGCATTTTCGCGCCAGGACTGCATCTCCACCAGCTTTTCCTCTTCCTGATTCCACCTGAAAATGCCGGCAATTGCTTTATCCGCCATCAGCAACTTGAGTCGATCGCGATTGATCAGATTGGCATCGCCGAAGGTGACGGGCTCGAAGAGAAGAACTCTTTCGGACATGTCTTCACTGGAAAGCGGCGGCTTCAGCGCTATGCCGAACATGGAGGCGTTGTAGAGCATGTGCGCGCCTTTGTTATGCGGCGGCAGATTGAGGATGATGATCTTGGAGTGGGGCGGAGCGGCCCTGAGTTTCTCCTCCACGCCCGACCGCAAATTGCTGACGCCTCTTGATGCCACCTTCCACG
>JADYYD010000127.1 GCA_020853845.1 Candidatus Melainabacteria bacterium | reverse complement strand
CTTACGATCTTAGCAGGATGCTGCCTGGCAAAGCAGCAATCAAGGTAATGACAATTTGAATGTTAACATTCCGAGCCCTGACCTTGCCACACCCCGCTTTCGGGCGGTACTTTGCTTATTGGGTTCTCGGAGCCGCGGATTTGCCGCGGAAAGGAAACGATTCTCACCTTATGAAGGCTGTATTGCAGCGAGTGTCTCGCGCCAGTGTCACGGTCGACGGTCAAATCGTAGGCGCCATCGATGGTTCGGGGCTTATGATCCTTATAGGGGTCGAGCAGGGCGACAGCGAGAAAGATTCGGCTTACCTGGCGCAGAAGTCCACAGAGCTGAGAATCTTCAACGACGAAGCCGGAAAGATGAATCTGTCTTTGATGGATGTGGGCGGCGCTTGCCTGGTTGTTTCCCAGTTCACGCTGGCTGCCGATTGGCGAAAGGGGCGCAGACCGGGGTTTTCGCGTGCAGCCGCGCCTGCCGAGGGCGAGCGTTTGTACCTCCATTTTGTCGACCAGTTGAAGGGGCTGGGCGTAAAGAAGGTCGAGACAGGAGTTTTCGGCGCCGATATGAAAGTCGAGCTGGTCAACGATGGTCCTGTGACCATGCTTCTGGAGAATCGCAGCGCTGATGCAGCCGTCACTACCGGATAAGCATCGCTTCCGGCTTGGTTTCTCTGTCTAAAAGCTTGCTTACATGCTGGCGCAGGCAGCGCTGAATCTTTTCGGGCGTTTCGTCCGCCGCCACGGAAACGAAGGGAAACTCAGTCATCATCTGCTCATACTCGAACATGATTTGCGATTGATAAAGTTTGAATGATTGATAAAGGTCGGTGGACATGCCGATATCGCGCCCAGATTCATAGAAATCCAGACTGCCCCTGGTTGTGATAATGCGGCGCAGCAGCGGGTCCAGCGGCATTTTGAGGTAGAAAACCAGATCGGGCTCGACGGCAAAACCATAGAGTTTGCGCACCCATTGCGGGTCGGCGCCGCGAACGACGTCGCGCGCGAAGGCTGTGTAGTGGTAACGGTCGCAAATCACCATCAATCCGGCTTTCAGCGCAGGAATAATGATGTGATTGAGGCGATCCGCCAGATCGGTGGCGTAGAGCAGCGAAAAGGTGATTGTGTTGAGCGCGTTTTTCGACTTGGCTTTCTCGATGACATTGGATATCAGCACCGAAGACTTCCAGCCGGTCACCGTTACGCCGTATCCTTCCACAGCCAGCCAGTTTTTCAAAAGCTCAGTCTGAGTCGAGCGCCCGACGCCGTCTGTGCCTTCAATCACGATCAGCTTTCCGGGATAGTCGTGTTTGACCCGCTCGGGTGGCTTTTGCGATTGATTCTCGGTGTTCATGACGCGCTCGTCTCCCGCTGTCTGAAGGCGTTCTAATTTTTGAGGAGGTTGGTAACTTTCTGCCGGAACAGCATTTGCTGTTCGTGAATCGTTTGCGTTGCCGGCATTACGTGAAATTCGAATTCGTTCACCATCTGGTCGTATTCATTGATGATGTTGGATTGAAATATGCGAAACGATTCGCGTGGATCGTTGGAAAGCCCAAGGTCCATGCCCGCTTCATAGAAACCAGGTGAGCGCATGTTATTGATGCGTCCGAGCGAAACCTCGACAGGTACTTGAAAGTAAAAGGTGCCGTCCGGGCGGATGGCAAATCCATAGAGATTTCTCACCCATTCTTTGTCGACGCCGCGCGAGACGTCGCGAGCGAAGGCTGTGAAACAGTAACGATCCGCAAGGACGAACAGCCCGGCTTTCAGCGCGGGGATGATTATGTTCTCCAGGCGGTCGGCAAAATCAGTTGCATGCAAAATGCTGAAAGTGACTGGAATCAGGCTGTTAGAGCGTTTCGCCTGTTTGATTGTTTTGGAAATCAGATTGGAAGAATTCCATTCCGTAAAGATGACGCTTTCGCCTTTCGATTCCAACCAATTGCGTAAAAGGTCGAGCTGAGTGGATTTCCCGGAGCCGTCCACTCCTTCGACCACGAAAAGTTTGCCTGGAAAATCGTGTTTTTTGTAAAGACGCATGTGGCGAAATTTGCAATTGCCGCGGGAATTAGCGGCTGTGTATCTAACTTTTGTGTAATTCTTCCCGGCGTCGGCGCCCGAAAAGCAAGCAACACCGGTGTTTTCAGCTCTGCGCGCCGGCCAAGGATGTGGCGGCGCCTAGGTATTATATAGTTTTTGAGTGCTACAGTATTCGCTTCAGTCAGTGGCGAAGGTCAGTATGAGCAGGAAAATAGCAAGCCGATATGTTTTGGGTCTTTGCGGGTTGTTGTTGCTGGTAAGCACCCCCGATGCGCAGGCTCTGCCTAAATTGCCGTTCTTCGGCAAGAAGGAAAAAACCAAGGCGGCGCCGCCTGCAGAAGAGACAAGTGCTGAGAACGAAACTGAAGAAGAGACGGAAGCACCTGCACCTAAGAAGTCATCCGAGCCTAGAAAGGGCGGTGACATTACCGAAGGTGAGGAGGGCGAAAGCGAGATGAGCAGCGATGAAGGCTCATCGAAAGCAGGCGCGTCCAAGACGGATATGTCGGAGAGTTCGGAAGATGCCGAAGGTGAAGACACCTCCGAAGAGAGCGACACGAAGACTCGCAAGCTGCCGGGCGAGAAAGTCGACCGTTCCGTGCTTGAAGAAACCAAGGAATTTGAAGAGCCGGAAAAAGTTAGAGAGAACCTGGGTGTCGATCCGCGCCGTCACTATATGATCGCCAAGGATTTGCTGGCGCAGAAACAGTACAAAGCTTGTCTGACGGAAGTGAACAAAGCGCTCGCTCTCAATCCGCATTATTGGGACGCCATGTATGTCGGCTGCCTGTCATTGCAGATGCAGGAGCGCAATGAAGAAGCGATTCGCAAGTATCGCCGCCTGGTCAAGTTCAAGCCGGACATGATCGAGGCGCACGTGAATCTCGGTGTCTTGCTGAAGAAAACCGGACATCTCGATGAAGCAGAGTCGGAGTATAAAAAGGCAATCGAAATCAATTTCTATAAAGTAGATCCGCACTACAATCTTGCCAATCTTTTGATCGAGAAGGGTGACCTCGAAGGTGCGCTTCAAGAGCTGAAAGCGTGCGTGAAGTTAGCGCCGAGAAATGCCTGGGTGCACAACAATCTTGGTGTCATTTATCAAAAGCGCAACTATCTTGAAGAAGCGGAAGAAGAGTTCAAAAAAGCTATCAAGCTCGAGCCTGCGAATCGCACGTTTGCGCAAAATCTCAATTCCGTAAAATCAATGATGAAGAAGAAGGACGTCGGCGCTTAGTTCGGAAACGCCGCTGAATTCAGAACTTCCGGAGAGAAAGTGATGCTGTTGGCGACGCGCGTCAGAAATCCGCGTGCGCGTGAAAGCGGATGTTCCGGAAAATGTTCGTCGTATTTGATTTCCTCTGCTAATGTCATTTGCGTTGCTGCCACCAGATTTGGTTCATAAGGATCGCGCGACCAGCCGATCGGATTGCCGGTCTCCGGCGAGATTGAGACTTCGCCTGTTTTCAGCAATTGGTCTAATACTGCGGCTTCTCTGGTGCCGGTTGGTCCGTTTTCCGGGCACTGCAATTTGATGACGAAACTGAAATCACGAAATGGGAAAGTCAGCGATGCCACATAGGCGATGCCGGAAGGCTGTTGGGGAAACTTGAAAATGGTGCGGGTGCCGAGCAGTCCCTGAACACGCACCACGTTGACTGAAACGAGCGCTCCGCCCGATTGAGTGACACCACGGCGATATGAATCTCTAAGCGTGACCAGATCATTCAGCGAACAGGGAATATCCGGGCGGATCGGAAAGTAATGCAAAAACAACACTTCCCGCCTGTCGTTATGCCAGGTGATGCATGTCTCACTCGATTCAAGTTGAATCCAATCAGAAGTATCGAAACTGATGGAGCGAATGGAAATCATCGAATTGAAATGTTGCCGTAGATCAATTTTGTCAGTTGACCTGCAGTCCGAGATCTTGAGTCAGTAAAACTTCCAGCTCCTGTCCGGGACTCAAGCTGACATTGTCGCCGGAGCGGAAAAGAGCAACTGCGGAACTGCCTATCAACGTAGCTGCAGCGGGGGCGCCGAGAGTCGCTATGTTCGCTGCCATGAGAGCACCATTTCTGGAGCCGTCGGCGTTGATGCCGGCCACCGATTTTACGCTGCCGGAAACTCTGGTACCAAAGCTGGTGCCTGGATCGAGCTGACCTTTTTCGTTGCTCGTGCCTTTGCGGAATTCGAGAGCGGCATCGAGTGGTATCACCTCACCCGTGGGAGTGACGATTTGTTCGAGTTTTAAGCCGATTTTTGCAGCACGGCTGATCAAGCGTGGTCTTGCTACTTCCACGACACGACCTCTGACCAGGCTGCCTCTGGGCAACAGCAACTGAGTACCGACTGCCAGATCGTCTTTTACGTGAGCTTCGAAGATGTCGCCCGGCTTGCTTTCTTTAGCATCCACCGAACATTCCAAAACCAATTTCAATCTGGTCTCTGTGGGCAAGGTTGTCGACTGCGCGCCGATTTTAAGAGCGGTGCCGGGTCCGCTCGGATCGCCTTCGCCGCCGATTCTCGTGCCGGAAGTCGGCGAATAAGAGTGCTCTGCGAATTCAGGAAGATTTTTCGGCTCCATCAATTTGCCGGCAGACATACGCGAAGGTGCGATTGCAGGCGCATACCGCGGCGCGCGCGAATCATTGCGAGCTGCTTGTGCTTGCGGCATCATTTGAAGCAATGCCACTATCGATGCGGCTGCAATTAAATATTTGGAATTGGCGCGCGAGTTGTGCATATCTGTTCGTGACCTGAAAGAAGTGGGATTGGCTGAGGTTTTAACAGTTCCAACGAAATCTTTTTTCTAGCGAAGATTCTAGGAGAAATTCTACAGTGGTTGCCTTAAGTGCGCAAAACCTTGAGCGCGCGCTCGACCTTTTCGACATCTTCCGGCAAATCGACAGCCAGGGAGCGGCTTTCTATGTATGACACTTTTATCGGAATGCCGTTTTCAAGTGCTCGCAGTTGCTCGAGTGTTTCACTTGTTTCAAGAGGCGTGGGCTTGAGTGAGGCAATTTTCAAGAGGCAGTCGCGGCTGTAGACGTACATGCCTACATGACCCAAATACTTGCGTTCTTCGAAGCTGCGGTCATCTCTATAGAAGGGAATCGGCAAGCGCGAGAAATAGAGAGCGAAGTCATTTTTGTCCACGACCACTTTTACTACGTTCGAGCTGAGCGCTTCTTCTTCGATTTTTATATGCCAGGCAAGAGTGCCCATTTGCAGGTCTTTCTCGACTAGAAACGGTGCGAATGCTTGTTCGACATTCAATGGATCTATGAGTGGTTCGTCACCTTGAACGTTCACGATCACATCAATTTCGGGATGTTTTTCGGCAACCTCGGCCAGTCTGTCCGTTCCCGATGGATGGTCGTTGCGGGTCATCACAAATTCGCCGCCGAAGCGTTCGACTTCTGCTCTAATTCTGTCGTCATCCGTCGCGACAATGACGCGATCGAGTCCGCGCACTTTCTTGACCTGTTCGTGCACGCGCTCAATCATCGTTTTTCCGGCGATTTTTGCCAGAGGCTTGCCGGGAAAGCGGCTTGCTTGATAGCGAGCAGGGATAATAGCTGCAATCTGGCGCTTTTGGCTGGAAGTCATTTTTCTACCTGCTGCGACTTGGAAGCGAGAATGCCTATTTTAGAAGCTTGCATCAATTTGCGGGCTTTTGGAAACGTTTTTCGAAGCACGGGCGGCAATTTGGCAGTTTTGCGGGGTTGTCATTCGCGGCTGTCTCATGATATTGGCGAGTATTAGCAATTGTTAATTCTCGAATCGACTCGTCATCGTTCGTAGAAGAACAATGTTTTGATAAAACTGTTTGGACATTCCGGCTTCGCTTTCTGAAGTTTGAAAGACCAAGAAACTTTCCGACCTCCTAAAATGTCTTTTTCTCGGGTGAATTCGAGTGACAAGTTCCGAATATTGGGAATCTTGAACACAGAAGAACCGATTCTACCTAAAGAGGTATTTCACATTGAACTGTAACTGCTCTCGCGACGAATCGTCTCTGGGACCGATTGCGCAGAAACTTTTGGACAAAGAACAAGAGCTGATCGATGCAGCAACAAGATTCCTCAGTAAAGCAAGCGACCCATTTTCCGGTGTAATCAATTTCTTGCACGATCGCCCCGAAGAGTCTTCATTGCCGGGACTTATCGTCAACCGTGTTCTTTTGGGAGCTTTTGGTGAAACGGACAAAATTCCGGGACTCATCCGCGTGCTGGCTTCGCATGTGCACGAAATCGCTCGCAAGTCGGACGTGATAAACATTATCAACGAGCACGCTGCCGTTGAAAAATGGGGTCAATACTTGATCAAGCAAAAAGAGAAAATTGCTTTCAAAGTAACGCATGATAAAGGCAAACTTCTTCTCAACGATATTGTCGGACTGGTCGCAGTAGAGCATGGTGTTGAATTGCCGCTGGAGAAGATTTTAGTCAGCCCTCCCAATCTCATTGTTACTGTAAAGCTCGGACTGTTGCGCCCGCAGAAGGTCGTTGAGATTTAGTTTTGTCGAAAGCGCAACCAGCAAATATCTCGCACAGAGGTGGGCGTCATTGGGCGCCTGAGAATACGCTTGTAGCCTTCAAGAAAAGCCTGGATATCGGCGTTGACGGTTTGGAGTTGGATGTTCAGCGATGCGCGTCCGGCGAACTCGTGGTCATTCATGACGAGCTGGTCAATCGCACCACCAATGGTGTTGGGCTGGTCGAAACCATAACTTGTGATGAGCTGAAACGGCTTGACGCGGGCAGTTTCTGGCATGATGAGTATGAAGATGCCGGCGAAATAAACTACAAAGGGGAGAAAATTCCTCTTTTGAAAGACGTTCTCGATCTGGTGAACGGGCGCGCCGTCATAAATATCGAACTGAAAAATGCGCCAATCGAGTATCCCGGCATCGAGGAAGATTTGCTCGAGCTTCTCACTGATTATCCGCATCGCGATAAGCTCATAATCAGCTCCTTCGATCACAAGTTGATGTATCAGCTCAAGGAGAAAAATTCCGGTTTGGCGATCGCGCTACTTGCTGATGCCCTGTTCGTCAATGTCACCGAATTAGCGAAACAGATAGGCGCTGAATACTGGCATCCCTGCTTTGGATCGCTCAGAAAGGAAGCGGTGGAAGAAGCTCATGAATCTGGTCTGAAAGTGAATGCTTGGACGATCAATACCGCACGCGAGTGGCAGATGGCATCGGACTGGGAACTCGACGGTGTTATAACTGACGCTCCGCACGCCTATAAAGCCTGGCTCGAAAAGCGCAAGGCACTTTCCACTTAGCTGTCTATTTGTGGTGCTTAGCGAAAGTTGAAACGGTAGCATCTGCACCACATGCGGTGATGCAGTCGCATTTTTTAGTGATGCAGTCGCATTTTGCAGTGTCGCGTTTGCTTGTGCAGTGTCGCGTTTGCTTGTGCAGTGTCGCGTTTGCTTGTGCAGTGTCGCGTTTGCTTGTACCGTGTCGCTATCGCATTTGCTGATTGACCAGCTTTGTAATCATCGGGATGGGAGCGTACTTTCCTAAGAGTGACATCACCAGCCCGTACACCAGCAGCAGCATTCCCAGTCGAATAATCCAGGCGATGGTTATGGGAATAAACATCACCATTCCCGAATTCATGCCGGGGATCATTTCAAGAATGCCGCCCAGAATATTTGCCAGTATGGAAGAGCAACTGCCAAGCAGCATGCCCATGATTCCCAGAAGTATGGCCTGCAAGAAGTGGGTGCGGAAAAAGTTGGTTCGAGCAAAGCGCCCGCCGATAATCGTGTAAATCAGCCCGCTGATGCCCACCGTGAGGTAGCACAACCCGGCCATCGCCCTTTCCAGCATTTCGGTGTTGTTTCCGCCACCGCCGTATCCCGGGAATTTTTTGCCTGCATTGATTACGGGCATTGCTTTTCACTCCATACGCACACTGCGTTTACAGGGCTAATTGTAGCTGGAAGGCAGGCTTACCGCACTGAGGTTAAGGATAGTCATCGAATTGGGTTGGGATGGATGCTTTCATGGAGTTGTCGGCGGCTGGACGGTCTCCGGAGCCTTTTATTGGACGCTGAAATCCGCTTATCAGAGTCTGAAATCCGCTCAGAGCTTGTTATGGGATTGTTTTAAATTCCAAAAGGGCACATTTATACATATGTCATCAGCTAAAGAGAGTTATCTGCAGCAGATTCGGCTCCTGTCCGTCCTGGATTTGGAGGAGTTGTCGGGCGTCGTGGCGTCCATCGTCACCGAGCGGACAGGCGCAAGGTCAGTAGGCGTCATACTTTTCGACCGCGACATGGGTATTCTGGCGGACCGATTCTGGTTCGGCGACGGCAAAAGAGAGCTGGGAGTCATCGGCGAACCTTTTTGCGAAGAGTATCAGGACTCGGAAGAACAGACCGTAGAAGTTGATTTTGCCAATCTGGATGTAGCTCCCTCGAAGAGCATTTTTCCTGTCTATCGCTACCGGGTGGTTGCGGATCGAAAGTTGGTCGCCTGTCTTTTGATTTCGGCGCCAAATCTCAAGCCTGACGAAATTTCCGCAGCGCTTGCCGATCTGCCGCTGGCAGTAGGTTTGAGCAATGCATGGGAACACTGCGAACTGCAACGCGAGAATGAACGCATTCGCTCCAGCTATGAAGAAATCGAGAAACAGACGGAAATGCTGGAAGTACAAACGAGCCAACTTATTCACGACGTCACGTTTCGCGACAGCATTCGCATGAAGTATGTCGAGCGCGAGAAAATTGTTTACAACATATCGAACCTTGTGCGCAGTTCGATGGACATTCAAAAAGTGTTGGACACCACTGTTGAGAAGATCGGTGAAACCTTCAGCCTGAGCCGCTGTATGGTGCTTCGCTCTATCGATACTATCGATCAGCTTGATGTCTCGGAGTATACGCGTGACGGCGCCACCACGGTGAAGAATCTGTTTTTCTCCGAAGAAGGTTTTCAATTTGCCCATCAGGCATTAAGCAAATCGGCCCCGCAGGACATCGGCGATCCTGAGACAGACTCACGCATGACGTATGACAAGAGTTTCGTCAAAAAGCTGGGAATTCGCTCGGCGCTCATCGTTCCGCTGGTGATGCGCGAGAGGGTTTTGGGAGCGCTTTTTCTGCAAGATTGCGTCGAGCCCCGGGATTGGAGCATCGACGACATTTCGCTTTTGGGATCGCTGGCCGACAATCTGTCGGTTGCCATTGAAAATGCCGAGCTGCACCAGGAGATCGCCAGACAAGCTGTTACTGACGGCTTGACCGGTGTCGCCAATCGCCGCAGTTTCAATGATTCGTTCAGCAAAGAATTCGAGCGCGCCAGACGTTACAGCGAGCCGCTTTCGCTGGTCATGATCGATCTGGATTACCTGAAGAAAATCAACGATACGTACGGACATAAGGCGGGCGATGACGCCATTGCCGGTATCGGCAAGCTGTTGAAGCAATCCTCGCGCATCAGTGACGTTGCAGCGCGATATGGAGGCGAGGAGTTTTGCCTTCTTTTGCCGAACACCGAGTTGGAAATGGCTGAGCAGCTCGCAGAGCGGATTCGGCGCAAAATCAACGAAGTGCATGTCGAAGGTCCCGGGACGATATCGGCATCAATAGGCGTCGCCAGCTATCCCAAACACGCCGACGATCCTGATTTGCTTTTTCAAAAGGCGGATGCGGCGCTCTACGCGGCCAAGCAGGGCGGAAGAAATCAGGTTCACGTTGCCAGCAAAGACGACACGACGCGCCTGACCGAGTTTGCCGGGAAAACCGATCATGAGAAGGGATTGGATGAGTCCGGCAATGGGCATTCTAATCCGGACGCCAAGTCTCCGCAGCGAAATATTGGCATCACGAGGGAAAGTCTCAATCAGGGTTAGTCCTGAGGCGTTGAAAGTTTTTGTCGGATATAAATCTAGATATAAAGCTGAAGAAACCTATAAAGATGGGCGATCATTCGACGTTTCAGCCTATCTTGCGGGCATGAAGGTTTAAGAGTTGGATGTCGGATTTCACAACTGACCAGATAGGGCAAAGAGCCGGCAGTTTTCTAAGGGAGATGACGCAATGGGATTATTAGATGACGTTGTCCAGGGGATAGGAAAAGAAGTCAGCCGTGTTCAGGCGCGCGGTCAGGAAATGATGCAGAGCTTCAATCTGCAGACGCAATTGCGCGAGCTGGAGAAGAAGAAAACAGGCAAGCTTCTGGAAATCGGCCGTCTTGTCACTGATAAGTACGTCCGCGGCGAAGAGATCGCCGAAGACGTGCTGAAAGACAAAGCCAATGAAGTGGCTGGTTACGAGAGCGAAATGCAGGTTCTGCAAGCAGAGCTTGATTCGTTGAAAGTCGATACCGAAGTCCCGACCTCGAAAAAGGCGGAAAAGAGCGCTGGTTTCCACACCTCGCCCGGATACGAATGCCCCAACTGCCACGCTCCTGCGGCACGCGACAAGGCTTTTTGCCCGAGCTGCGGCGAGTCGCTCAAGAGGCCGAGTTCGAGTTCGTCATCATCGGATGATGATGTTGTCGATGTAGAGCCGAACGGCAACTAGTTCAATTCTTGCAAGAAATAGCACATCAAAAGCCGGCTTTCGGGCCGGCTTCGTTTTTTCTATCCAACGGCAAAAAGGGCGCCGAAGCGCCCTTTCAAGACTGTGTGTTTATATAGAATACAGGCTACACCCGTGAATTCTTTCCGCAGTCCGGACAGAAGAAGAAGGACGGGCTGATTTTCGAGCCGCAATGCGGGCACGGGCGCAGACCCAATCCCGGTTCTTCGGTTGGATATCTTCCAGCCAGAATTTCTTTGTATTGCTTGCTTTCCGACCAGAGTTTGATTTCTTTGGCTCGGTAGACCGGCACGGGGTGCGTCAACCACAGTTCGTTGAAGAGTTTGAACACTTTGTTGAGCGTGCTGTGATCCAGCTCTTCATATGAATCGGCTTGCTTGAGAAACTCTTTGGGATCGATCTGGTCGTAGATGCACTTCGAGCCGGCGGAGAGTTTCATATGCACGTGCAGGCAAACATTGACGTCTTGCGTGACAAGCAATTCGGCGCGGTCAGCCGACATCTCAGCTTTTCTGAACCAGTCGTAGAGCGCCACTGCAACGCCTGCCGATGCAAGCTTCGCCATGCCCATACTCTTGGCGATTTCATAGAGAATCATCGCCAAACTGCGATAGAGCACGTGTCCGCATTTGACGTGACCGAGTTCGTGTCCCAGAACCGCCATCAGCTCTTCTTCAGTCAAAAGATCGACGAGAGCCGAATGGATGGCGATGAAGGGGCGCTCGGCGCCGAATGTGAACGCATTGACGTACGGGCTGGAGACTAGAAAGAGGTCCGGTTCGTGAACATCGAGGATGTCGCACGCTTCCCGGAACATCGCGTAAATCTTTGGGCACTGTTTGGGCGTGACATGCACGGCCTGCCCTATCATCTGAATACGGAATACCTTTTCGACTCCCAATTCGAAGAACTTCCGCAGCACGACATCCAAAACTGGAATCTTCTTCAACGCTGCCAGAGCGGCTTTGTCTGCCGGATGCTCGAATGCCGAGGATGTGAGGCGAGGAAACTTCTTTTTGGATGTAGCGGTAGTCATTTAGCCTCCAGTGGCGTTATGCGTTTGACACGGTACTCACTTATTGAATGTTCTAACCCGTTTTTACCCGAAAAAGATCCCCTTGGGACGAGCCCAAGATAAATACATAGTGAAATTGCAAAACTTCAGTCTTTACCCCAAAACCCTTCTAGGAATGAGGCAAGCTCGCTTCGAGGTCTAAACGCCTTTCATGGGTATCAGGCGCAGGAGCAGTTTTGGACTCCCCTTCCACTGCATTCACAACGAATTGACTTTCATTGCCGCTGGTTTCGCCGCCGGTCGGTTCGTGTGGTCCCTTCGAATCGTCGAATTCGCCTTCCCAGCGAGCTAACACGCACGATGCCAGGCAGTTTCCGAGCACGTTTACCGACGTGCGCGCCATGTCCATCACAGTATCGACGCCCAGAATCAGGGCAATTCCAGCCAGTGGGAGATTGAACGAAGCCAGGGTGCCCGCCAGTATCACGAGTGACGCCCGGGGAACTGCTGCAACGCCTTTGCTGGTCAACATCAATGTGAGCATCATCAGGACTTGCTGTTCGATTGTGAGATTAACGCCTGCCGCCTGCGCGACGAAAACGGACGCCAATGACAGATAGAGCGTGGTTCCGTCGAGATTGAACGTATAGCCCAGCGGCAGAACAAAGCTGACGATTTTTCTGGGCACGCCGATCGATTCCATCGCTTCCAGAGCCTTGGGCAGTGCCGCTTCGCTGGATGTCGTCGAGAAAGCAATGAAGAACGGTTCTTTGACGGCGCGGGCAAACTTGCCCAGAGGAATTCGAGCCATTGCTGCCACCGGAAGCAGCACGCAGACTATGAAGACGATCAGTGCTAAATAAAGCGTGCCGATCAGCTTTGCCAGTTGCGCCAGAACGCCCAGCCCGTGCTCGCCGACTGTGGCCGCCATGGCGCAAGCCACGCCGATGGGAGCAAATCGCATTACATAACCGGTGTATTTGAACATGACATTGGCGAGGCTGTGGCAAAAGTCCAGAATCACCGTTGCTTTTGTGGCGGAAACAGCAAGAGCGAAAATGATCGAGAAGACGACTATCTGAAGAACGTCACCACGAGCCATCGAGTCTATGACGCTGGTGGGAAAAACGTGGACGATCAAATCCGAAATTGAAGGCTGTTTCGCAGCGATTTCCGTGAAATCTTTTGTCGCTTGCAATTGAATGCCGGCGCCGGGCTTTAAAACATTGACGAGCAAAAGTCCTATAGCCAGAGCAAAAGTCGTGACTACTTCGAAGTAAAGGAAGCATTTTGCACTCAGCCTGCCGAGCGAGTGAGCGCTTTCCATACCGGCGATGCCGACGACGAGCGTAGCGAATACGAGCGGGGCGATGATTGTCTTTATCAGATGAATAAAGATAGTGGCGCCGGGCTGAATCGCTTTTCCGAAGTCCGGAAAGATAGCACCGATTGCCACTCCGAGCACTAACCCGATAAAGATTTGAATGGTAAGACTCGGTGCTTTCATTGCTGCGCTCACATAATAGATAGAAGTTCCAAACCTCGCCCGACGACAATCGCCATGCGATCTTTTACAGAAACTGCAGAAGCGGATTCGACGACCGGAATGGTTGCAACCACCTTTGGTGCCGAAGGCGCGGAGAAATCAATGATCGCTGCGACGCTCTTTCCTTCCGGAGTCCGGCCGGCAGTAATGGCGCGTTTGCCCTGCACGGCGACAGCGGTGCCGTCGTGCGGAATATCGACAGAGCCGAGCACATGCATGTCCTTTTGATCTCTGGATAGCACGAGGAAAAATCCTTTCGATCTTTGATCGACAAATGTGGCGACCACATTTTCGTCTGACAAAGCAAAATCGCGGGCGGCGAGGTTCTCGAAGTGGCGGCTAGAAACTTGCTCGACATTGTCGCCGACGCCGTAGAGATACAAGTCATTCAGCGAAGCGCACAACATAAATCCGTTTTGCGCAACGCCGCGGTTGACGCCCTTCGGCAAATCGATGGTTTTTTCTACTTCCAGTTTGTTCGAGTAGACCTTCAGTCTTTGCGCAATCGATTTCTTTTCTTGCTCTGTAATGACAAACGCTTTTTGCGCTACTGAGTCATAGCAAAGTTGAATGCCCTGCGTTTTCAGTGTCGCCGCCACTTCAGAAAGGCGGTCCATTTTGCGCAGCGCTACTCCCTCTTTCGAAAGGCAGAGAACATAACTGCCGGCGCCGACAATAGCTTTGACTGCGGTCGGCAAAGCTTGCGTCGAAACCAGGCTTGGTTTGTCGGGATTGGAAATGTCGTACAGCTTCAGATCGGACCCGCCCAGGACAACCATGTTGTTCCAATTGGCCACTCCCGATGCCGGCAGCCGCGGAATCGCATAAGTGTATACTGGCGTCCAGCCTTCTTTTCCGCCGGTCAGCATTTCAACGCCGGCCCAGCCGGACGAAACATACATATTGCGATCTTTGGTTATGATGCTGGCGTGCTGACCGTAGCTGCCTTTGGGCGCGGGCAGGTTCACCACCTGTTCTCGGGTGAGATGCCCGGTCTTGTCGCAAACAAGCGAAAGAACTTTTCTGCCCTGCTTTGTTTCACCAAGAATGAGAAAACGATCTCTTTGCGCTGCCGCGCTGAGCACCGAGAAGAGAGGTTCGAGCGTAAGCGAGCCGACCACGCGCGGGTTCGGCTCCAAGAAAATTGTTCGTGCCTCGCAGGCGTTCGCCAGCCTGCCGTCGGCAAGCACCGGACGTCCTGCAATAACTACAACACCGCGCACGCGAGACAAGCGCCGGAACTCGCCCTCCAGCTTGATAGGCTCTTTTGCCTGCGGAGTGCGAGTATTGGCGATGTTGTATGCATCAAGTTGCGAAATCGGCGCTTGCGCTGCGCATTGCAAAATCGCCATGGTGCGATCCTGAATATCCATCGCTTGCACAGGATATGGCACGGAGAAAGTCGAGAGAACCGACGGCTCCGCGCTTCTTCCCTTGGTCGGAGCTTGATACAGCGTGACCAGGTTTTCACCGGATAATGATGTTCCCGCGATACTAACAAGATCGTTGTTGGCGCAAATTGCCGTCAATTCCGCGTATTCTCTGAGCGGCAGTTTTGACATCACTGATGGTGCCGCGACATTGGCCACATTCATTGTGATCAGGTGCAATTGCTGGTCTGCCGGGTCGGAATTCAACGCCGCCAGCGCATAAGCACGCGGTCCGAACGATGTGAAGTCTATGACCTTCTTGCCCAGCCCCGCCAGTTCGCCCATGACCTTTACCGGCGTCTTCGGATTTCCCGGGCGCCGAATGTCGACTATCGACATCCGCCCGAACTCGTCGCAGAAAAGGCAATAGCCTTGAGGGTTGGCGACCGAGGCAAAATCAGGAATGATTGCCGGCGGCCACTCCGCGCGGGCGATTGTATGCGGACCCGAAACCGGTGTGGGAGCCTTCGCCTTCAGCTTCGGCAAGGCAAAAACAGGTTCAAACAATTCACTTACGGCCGCCCAACTGACGAGCGAGCCCAAGAGGAAATTCCTTCTGTTGAGCATCAAAAAAATCCAAGCGCCACTGACTGCGGCTTGAGATAACGCCTACATGAGGAATTGTCTCACGACCAGCATGATTCCTTGTAGCACAAAAAGGGCCACCATAGGCGACAGGTCGATATTGGCAATCGGCGGAATCATGCGGCGGAAGGGCGCAATAATCGGCTGCACGATGCGATCGAGAGTTCTAAAAGGTTGCTCATGCCAGTGAATATTGGGAAACCAACTTAGCAAGCACCAGACGATAATGATGAGATTGAGAAGCTGAATTAATCCTACGATTACTTGTCCTATCGCGCTCACAGTTTCACCCTTCCCATGTTTTCGTTAGTATTGCGATTCTTGGATTTCTTTTGCGGAATTCTTTCGCGAAGCTTAGCAGTCTCGGGCGTTTCCCGGCTTCGCTGGACATTCCTTACTGCCTGATTGTAGCATCTTATCTGTTATTAACCTTCCTTTGCTTGAGGGCGGCTGGGCGACATGAAAGCGGCTTCTTCACTTGCCGGTATGCTCACGGACGAGCAAAAATTGATCGATTCAATTAAGACTTGGGTGGGCGGCAATCTCATCGGCGACGATTGCGCCCTGATCGCCTCACAGACGTTGGTTTCTACCGATGCGCTCGTGGAAGGCGTTCACTTTCGGCGCGACTTGATGACATTGGAGCAAATCGGCTGGAAAGCGGTCGCCGTCAACATAAGCGATATCGCCGCCATGGCTGGGCGCCCGCGCTACTTATTCGTGACCGTCTGCGCGCCTGCCGGCTTCTGCCAAAATGACTTCCGCAGTCTCTACCAGGGCATCACCGACTGCGCGCGCCAGTACCGGGTCACCATTGCCGGCGGCGACATCACCGCCGGCGAAAAGCTGATGCTTTCATTGACCGTCATCGGTGATGTGCACGAGAACGGCTGCCTGACGCGCTCCGGAGCCAAAGCTGGTGACGTTATCGTGGCTACGGGCGATTTCGGAGCCAGCCGTGCCGGGCTCAGCCGCCTGCTTGCCGGTGAGACCCCGAGAAATGGACACGCCATGGAGCGGCACATCCGCCCGCAGCCACGCTTGTCTGAATCCTGGACGCTCGTGAGCAAAACAGGCTCCATGGGCGCGTTGATGGACGCTTCCGATGGTCTTGCCGACGCGCTTTTGCAAATCGCCAGAGCGAGTTCGGTCGGGTTGATGGTTGAGCTTGGCTCGATTCCCGTGCACGAAGAAACCAAAAAAATCGCCGCCGCGGCAGGCGTTGACCCCATTGATTGGGCGCTTTATGGCGGTGAAGACTATGAGTTGGTCGGCTGCATCGATGCCAATGTCTGGGGAGAGTGGCGCAAAGAAGGCAGCAAGAACAATCCTTTCGTTCCCATCGGTATTGTCACTGATGGCGATTCTATTGACTTGACGCGCTACGGCGCCGCCGCGCCCCCTCTGGATATGACCAGGTGCTTCCAGCACTTGTAATGTTTCTAAGTGATCTCAATCAATTGTTATTAGATCCGCCAACTTTGCTCAAGACGCCGTAAGCTTATGCGAGGTGACTGCGGAGGTTAGAAGAACGTGCCGGAAGTACTCAAAGACGAGAAGTCTGCCACTCTCATGGACGGCAAGGAGCTTGCCAAGCTGGTCAAGGACGAGCTTAAGGTAAAAATCGAGCGCCATACGAGGGAGGGAAAACGGGCGCCAGGTCTTGCTGTAATTCTTGCCGGTGACGACGCCGCCAGTGCCATCTACGTCAAGAACAAAGTGAAATCTTGCGAAGCCGTAGGCATCGAAAGCTTCTTTCACAAATTTCCGGCAGACGTGACGGAAAAAGAGCTCATTGAGTGTGTTGAAAAACTGAACAAGGACGAGAAAGTGGACGGCATTTTGGTCCAACTGCCCTTGCCTGGAAAACTTTCAGCAGACAATGTGCTCGACCGTCTGGACCCGGCAAAAGATGCTGACGGACTGCATCCGTACAACCTCGGTTTGCTTTTCTGCGGCAAACCCGGCCCCACTCCTTGCACTCCCAAAGGTGTGATGAAGCTTTTAGAACACTACAAAATCGATCCCTCCGGCAAAAACACTGTCGTCATCGGGCGCTCGAATTTAGTCGGCAAGCCTGCTGCAGCTTTGCTCACGCAGAAAAATGCAACTGTCACCGTTTGCCACAGTAAAACCGCTAATCTCAGCGAAGTATGCAAGCAAGCGGAAATTCTGGTTGTCGCCATGGGCAAACGCGAGTTCGTCAAAGGCTCATGGATCAAACCGGGAGCGACCGTAATCGATGTCGGCATCCACCACTCGGAAGGAGAAGCGGGCGGCAAAGGCAAAATTGCAGGCGACGTTGCATTCGCCGAAGCGAAAGAAGTTGCCGCTTTCATTACCCCTGTTCCGGGCGGCGTCGGACCGATGACCGTAGCAATGCTGCTCGCCAATACCTTCGAAAATTACGAGCGCAAAACTGGTTCGGTGTAAGGGGTTCCAGGTACGGGGTCCATGCAGGGAAGGGTCGGCTGAGTTACATGAAAACTGAAAACAAGCCTCTGCCTATCTGGTCTAAAGCGCTGATTCTGCTTGTTCTGCTTGTCTTCGGCGGATTTCTGTTCGTGTCTTCACGAGTGATTACCGGGGTTCGCAGCCTCGTCATCAACTCGACCAACGCGGATTACATAAAACGGTGCGCTCAGAAAGTTGCACCATTTCCGGAGCCACTGCCGGCGGGTTATGAATACACCTGCGGTGTGGATATCGATTTCTTGAGACTGGTTATGGTGGCAATTGATCATAAAGAAGATCAGCAGAAAATCCTTTTCCTTGGGCATTTGCAAGACGAACCCGATGCCATCGAAACGAAGCAGCTTCTGGATCGAGCCTACGATTTTGGTATCACCACTGATGCTGTCACTTGCAAATTCACCGATGTGAAAACCAAGGGCGATTTGCAAGTCGGAACGGATAAGATGCTCTACATGACCGGCGATTTGAAAGATCAGGCCGGCAATCTTTATCAGGGTGTGGTGGGCTGCGTTCGCTCCGTGCCCAAGAAGAAGACCGTGCTCGTGTATTCTCTAAGTCCTCAAGGAAAAGCGCTGAACCTCGATACGTGCTTTAATTTGCTGAAGAGCTTGCCGAGCCTTTGAGATGGTTACAGCCTACAAAGCAAGAATAATGCGGAAGTTGAAGCACTTCGGGATTCTCTACTCTGCATTTACGGCTTTATTCTTTCTCTATTTCTCTCCTGTTGTTCTGACGGGAAAATTATTGGCGCCGGATGATGACCGCACCCAGAGCCTGCCCGCGTTTCTGGCAGAGCATGCACTCTGGTCGCCCTTGCAGTGTTCCGGCTGGCCGCTTCATGCCGACCCGCTGGCACAAACCTGGTATCCGATTTCTTTTTTGTTGAGCAAACTTCCACTGGCGCTGGGCTGGAATTTGTTCATCATCAGCGGCTATTCTTTGTGTTCTGTTTTTTTATATCTGTATGTCCGTGAACTGACCGGCAAGAAATTTCCTGCGATTGTTTCCGCTTTGCTCTTTCCACTTTCCGGTTCAATGATCGCAGAATTGAGACATGCACCGGTGATTCACTCGATGGCGCACATGGTGGCGCTCTTATT
>JADYYD010000126.1 GCA_020853845.1 Candidatus Melainabacteria bacterium | reverse complement strand
TCGCTGCCGTCACAACCGAGCTGGCTCTCACTGCAGGCGATATTCCGGAAGCGCTAGAATTTTTCAAACAAGCAAATCTGCATATAAAAGCGATGATGAGGAACAACGTTCCCGATTTTGCAGAACTGCTGATCAAACAATCACAGTATTTGGCGGGTGCAGGAGTTTCGAATGAAGCTGTCAAACTGCTGTCGGAAACAAGCAATGCCGTGGAGGGTGCCCCGCCTGTCCTGAAGCGCGATCTGGCCATGCTTAAGTATGCTCAAGCATGTTTATACTGGCAGATGAATGACGTGGAAAATGCTCGTGCCGCTGCCGAAGAAGCGACTGAAGTCTCCAAAAAAGCCGGTCCGCAAGTACTGCAAATCCTGTCGAGCGCCACTCTGGATCTGATAAATCAGAGACAAAAAGAGAGCGACAGAAAAATCAATTCGCTGCTGCCCATTTTGCGAAATCAATTGCCACCGCAATACTGGGCTATAGCTCAGTCGCTTCGACTGTCCGGAGAAGCCGATCTTACGGATATTCGCGCCATCATCAAATTTAATCAGGGCTTCAACGACGGGGGGGCACTCGCTGCCGGTGCTGCTGAAGAAGTGAAAGTTCTCAGCTACAACGGTGAGGCCAAACTGAAACGCTCGATTGCAATACTGATGCGCAGCCGTCCTTACGACAAAAGAGAAATTTTCAAATCATATCAAGACCTGGCGGAAACATATCTGGCCGCAAAAAACTTAGACGAGTTGGAAGAACTTTTACCGACTGTCATTGCATTCGGCGAACAAATACCTGATTTCAATCCGAATGAGCGCGCGGCGATGACGCACAATCTCGCTTATTTGAAGCAGCGCAGAAAAGATTTCAAAAGCGCAAAAGCACTTTACGAAAAAGCAATCGAGATCGTCAGCAACTCGGACGTGAAGAACAACCCGATCAATCAAGCAATCCTTGAAGACTACAATTCGCTTATGAAGGCGATGGGCAGGCCGGAAGACAAACTGACGGCGATTCCAGTGAAAGGTAAGTGAGCAGCCTAAACATCGGCCATATCATCTGATAATCTTACCTATGTAATTTCCAGCGCTGGAAACCAAGCCAAGATGTTAATCGGAATCGCCTGCCTCGCCGTCTTTGTCGTCATGGCGATGCTGATGTATAGCCGTCGCATATCCGCCTTGCTGGCTTTACCGGTAATGGCAATCGTCATGTCCATTCTGGCTGGAATTCCGGAAAAAGAGATTCTTTCCGACGTCATCAACGGCGGCGCCACCAAAATGCATGGTGCGTACACTACAACCATGTTCGGTGCCGTGCTGGCCGATCTGATGAACAAGCAGGGCATTGCCAAAGCACTTATCCGCTGGGTTGCTGAATTCTCCGGCGACAACCAATTCGTCCTGGGTTTGGTGATGACCCTTGTGACTGCTTTGCTCTTTTCTACGCTGGGCGGTCTCGGCGCTGTCATCATGGTCGGCACCATCGTCCTTCCGGCCTTGCTGTCATTGAGCATATCCAGTATCACCGCCGGTGCCCTGTTTCTTTTCGGCATCAGTCTGGGCGGAATGTTCAACATAGCCGGATGGCAGATGTACATCGATGTCCTTCATTTAGACCCGGCTGCAATTATCAATTTTGTCCTGCCTTTCTCAGCAATCATCGCGCTTATCGTCGTCTTATTTCTCGTCGTCGAGCTGAAGAATTGGAGAAATCTCAAATATCTTGTCGTGGCGGCGTTGCTGGAAGCGGCAGTCTTCCCGATGCTGTCGCAGAGAAGCACACCGCAGGCGGGAGCGGGAGCCGCGCCGGCCGGCATCGATCCGACTTCGACAATGGTCGCATCGGTAGTGCTTGTTGCGCTGACAATTCTTGCCGTTGCCAGGCATGTACGCAAGACGGAAACAATCTCCGCGCTCTCGCTCATCACTCCTATCATTCCTCTGATTCTAGTTCTATTTTGCCATTGGGACTTCATCCCTGCTTTCCTTGCTGGTATCACATACGGTGTGCTCACCACCTGGAAGAGGGACTCCGTAACAGTGCTCACCCGCTCCATCATCGACGGCATAGCGTCGGTAATTCCTGCAGTCGTGCTGATGATCGGCATCGGCATGCTGATAACAGCGGTGCGCAATCCTCACATCGCCGAGGCGATATCACCAATTGTTCAAAAGGTAATTCCTACAACTGCCTTTCCTTATGTCATTGTTTTCACTCTGGCCGCACCTCTGGCACTCTATCGAGGACCGCTCAGCCTCTGGGGTATGGGAAGCGGTCTGGTTGCACTGATTCAAAAATCTACGACTCTGTCCTCCAGCGCAATCATGGGCATGCTAATGTCGGTCGGCCAAATACAAGGCATCTGCGATCCGACCAATACGCACAATATCTGGATCGCGACATATCTGGGAACAGACACACAGACCCTGCTTAAGAAAACGGCTCCCTACGCCTGGCTCGCGACAATCGCCGGCTTATGCCTGGCTGTATTTTTCAAGTTCGTTCCTATGAATTGACCGGTGCAGCGATGACAAAAGAGTCAGAATCAAAATCAAAATCCCAATCAAAATCCCAGTCGAAAGCCGGCGCCGGAAAATCGAAAGTGCGGGTGGGCATCGATGTCGGTGGCACCTTCACACATGCGGTGGCGCTCGATGCCGAGCGGCTCGAATTGATCGAAAAGGTCAAAGTTCACACCACCCACACCGCCAAAGAAGGGGTCGCCAAAGGCATTATCGAAGCCTTGCAAATGCTTCTGGAAAAAGCGTCGATAGAACCCGACAGAGTGGCTTTCATCGCGCACTCGACCACCCAGGCAACCAACGCGCTCTTGGAAGGCGACGTAGCCAGCGTGGGAATCGTCGGCATGGGCGGTGGCATCAATTCGTTCATGGCCAATGTTTCTACACAAGTAGGCAAGATCGAACTGGCACCAGGGAAGTTTCTCAAGACCTTTCATAAATTCGTCGACACTACGCACTCACCGAAAGATGAAGTTTTGAACGCGGCTTTGGATGAGCTGGTCAAAGCTGGCGCAGGTGCAATTGCCGCCAGCGAAGCCTTTTCCGTAGACAATGGTGACAACGAGAAAAGAGTAGTCGAACTGGCGAGGAAGAAAGGACTTCTCGCGACCTGCGGCTCGGAAGTCAGCCAGTTGTACGGGCTCAAAGTGCGCACACGCACCGCCGTCATCAATGCATCCATGCTGCCGCGCATGCTGGAAAGCGCCGACATGACCGAGAAAAGTGTGCGTGAAGCGGGCATTCATGCGCCTCTAATGATCATGCGCTCGGATGGAGGTGTGATGGATATCGCGGCAATGCGAGAGCGCCCAATTTTGACAATGCTCTCGGGACCGGCAGCCGGAGTGGCTGCCGCTATGATGTACCTTCACATTTCCGACGGCATATTTTTGGAAGTGGGTGGAACCAGCACGGATATTTCCGCAATAGTAAACGGGAAAGCGCGCATCAAACCCGGTGAGATCGGCGGGCACAGAATTTATACAAACACTCTTGATGTGAGAACCGTAGGTGTAGCCGGTGGTTCGATGCCCCGCATCAAATCAGGTTCGCCGGGCGAAGTTATTGATGTCGGTCCGCGCAGCGCGCACATTGCCGGGCTCAAATATGTCGCATTCATGAAGGAAGCGACGCAGCTCAAACCCGAGACCATCCAGCCTTTCGAAGGCGATCCCAGAGACTATCTGATGCTCGATCAAATCGGCAGCCAGTCGAAAGAGCGCTATACACTGACTCCGACATGCGCATCAAATTTCCTCAATCTGGTCGCCGATGATGACTGCGCCAAAGGCAACAACGAAGCGATAAGCGCCGCCTTTGACGTCCTTGCCGAAGAATTGAAGTGCGAGCCGAAGAAGATCGCAAACGACATTCTGACACTGGCATCGGTAAAAAACGAAAACGTCGTCAACGCGCTGATTAAGGACAACAAACTCGATCCTTCCATGGTTTCGCTGGTGGGCGGCGGTGGTGGTGCGGCGGCGCTCGTTCCGTATCTTGCAGGGAAAATGAAGCTCAGCCACAAGCTCTCGCAGCATTCTGATGTCGTTTCCGCCATTGGTGTTGCGCTGGCGCTGATTAGAGAAACGGTCGAGCGCCAGGTGGTCAATCCTACAAACGACGACATCTTGAGACTGCGTGATGATGCTCAGACAGCGGTTCTTAAGATGGGAGCGGACCCGGCATCCATAGAGATTCACGTAGAAATTGACAGCCGCGCCAATATTATTCGTGCCACGGCCAGCGGTGCCACCAGTGTCACCGATACAGACAAACTGAAAGAAGATCTCAACGAAGACGACAAGCTAAAACTGGCGGCCGAATCGATGCACGCGCAGTCATCTGATGTCACTCTCGAAGCAGGCAACGAACACTTCTCCGTCTATGGCGGCAAAGTGAAGGCCGGCAAGTTCTTTGGCTTGCTCCAGAGTGAAATTCATCCCCTTCGCGTCATCGATCGGTCCGGCAACATCCGCTTGCAAGTAAGGCATGGCGACTGCCTCGTCAGCACTCCTTCCGAGTCTGGACGCGCCATCAATCAGCTTGTGGAGGAACATTCGCAATGGGGCGATGCCGGCAAAGTCATACCCTCGATTTTCTTGCTGGCCGGACCGAAGCTCGTCGACCTGTCGGGATTGATGGACGCCTCGCAAGTGACGACGCTGTCCGCTCCTGAAGTCGAGAAGCTGCCTGCCGATGCAAAAGTCGTAGCAATCGCCAGTATCGATCGATAAGGCCTATGACCGACCATTCGCAAGATGCGAGCATTAACGATAATCCGCGCAATCAGCATCATTCGTTGCTGTTAAAAGGCTTGCAAGAGTTCAACAGCCGCGAATTTTACGAAGCGCACGAAACTCTCGAAGATTACTGGCGGATGCTGAAAGACGACGAAAAAGAGCTGGTGCAATCGATAATTCAAGCGGCGGTTGCCTATTATCATTTCGGCCGCGGCAACAGAGTCGGCGCAAGAAAGTTGCTCGTGCGTGCCGTTGCCAGAGCTGAATCCGTCGCTCGCGACACACTAGGCATCAAGACCGAGCCTTATCTGGAAACGATAAAAAAATCCCTGCAGACAGTCGAAAGTGATAGCAATGAAGCAATGGAAATGCCCACCATCAGTTTCATTTGACAGTGCGCGCACCTCATCTGGTGTCACAATCCGGAGCGGCAAATCCTAAACCGTATCGGACCGGCCGATAATCTAGCGACAGCAAAAGCAAGTAGTCAAAGGCTGTGGGAAAATGCTGCTAAGCGGGTATCATCAGGTTTAGGTGTTATTTGGCGGTAGAGAAAAACAGTGAAGGAAAGCCCGAACATACTGGTGGTGGATGACGAGCAGGCGCATACCATTGCTCTCAGCGACCTGTTGAAAAAAGCTGGTTACCAGGTAGCTACTGCTAATGATGGTTTCAAAGCGATTGCCGCCTGCAAAGTAAAAGTCCCGGATATCATCATTCTCGACCTGCACATGCCGCTCATCGGCGGTGTCGAGGTGTTCAACCGCCTGCGCGCCGACGATCGCACCCAAAATATTCCGATAATCTTCCTGGGCTCGAGAGATCAAACTCTGCAAGATTTGAAAACGCCCACAGAGATGGAAGACGTCCTTTTCAAGCCGTTCGAGCCTCAAGAATTATTGAGTCGCGTCAAGTCTGTTTTGCGAGAAAAGGCGCTGCGCGACGAATTGAGAATCAAAGAACAGCAATTGCGAGAGCTTTCTTTGACCGATCCCTTAACAGAGCTGAAGACTTCGCGCTATCTCAATGAGTTTCTCAAAACCGGCATTCGCCAGGCTAAGCGCTATAAAGTACCGCTCAGCATCGTCATCATCGAAGTCGACCAATACAAAGAGCTTAATCGAGCCATCAGCCGCGAAGAGTGCGATGCGGTGATCAACAAGTTAGGCAAGATGATCGACCATCAAATGCGCGACTCGGACATCGTAGTGCGCACAGCCGAGTATGAATTTACGGTCGTTTTGACCTGCACAAATTCCGCCGGAGCCATCGAGGTTGCCGAGCGCCTGCGAACGAAAATTGCAGACACGGCATTTGATGCCAACAATATGGAGCTGAACATTACCGTCAGCGTCGGCATTTGCCAGTGGGGCGACAAAATGGACGAGGATGGCAAGGTCCTCATGGCGCATGCCCGCGCCGCGTTGCAACAAGGACACAATGGCGGCGGCAACGTTACATTAATGGCGCAGTAGGGGCGGCAAAGTCCGTCCGCATGGGCTTTTCAGCACATTAAACGGACTGCGTTAATCTCGTTAAAATGGCGACCTGTCCGCAGGGTCGTATGCTAGAATCAAACCCATATCGGGGCGTAGCGCAGCTTGGTAGCGTGTCCGTTTCGGGTGCGGAAGGCCGGAGGTTCAAATCCTCTCGCCCCGATTTTATCCTTACCCAAATCGCTCAATAACAGTCAGACAAAGGCAATTCAAGTCACATGCTTGCCTATCTTAAGGGCGAAATTCGGGAAAAAGAACTGACCAGCGGGCAGGCTGACAGGATGGTCCTGGATGTCGGCGGCATCGGCTTTGAAGTAATCGTGTCCAAGCGGACCCTCCTGACGCAGGGAGCTGTGGGCGAAAAGACCGTTATGCCCGTCAGTTTGATCATAAGAGAAACGGAATGGACGCTTTTCGGCTTCGGCAGCCAGGATGAGCGCGAACTTTTTGCCATCCTGCAAACCGTGACCGGCATTGGACCTAAGCTGGCTCTGGCTGTAGTCGGCACCCTGGGGGTGCAACAGTTGGTTGACGCTGTTCTTTCAGAGAATCAAAAGCTGATAAGCCAGGCTCCCGGCGTTGGGTCGAAAGTCGCTCAGCGGATTATATTGGAGCTGAAGGTCAAGATTGAAGAGTGGGTAAACCGCAAGGGAATCGGCGCCAGCAGTGACGACAAAGCTTCGTCAGGGGTGGAAAAAGAAGTGGAAGCAATACTGGAAGGACTGGGATACACGCCGACCGAAATCAATCTGACCTTGAAGAAAGCCCGTGAAGAAGCGGCTATTGATGATGTTGAAGAGCTGGTTCGCTACAGCCTCAAAGTCTTGGGTTCGCATCAACTGACCTGAGCTGCTAGCCTGTAATTAGTGTGCAACTCGGATTGAGCTTTGAAATTAGTATTTTTCGATGATGCCAAATACTGGCGAAGCATCCTTGGTGGGCTCGTCTGCGCCGCAGTAACAGTGGCTCTGCCGATCATTTCTATGACAAGAGGTGCTTTGCATAATATCAACGTGCTGAGCTGGGACGAGCGTATCTTGATCAACCTTGCCGTTGTGTTTGGCGCCATTACGGCTGGAGCAGCGCACAAAACGGCATCACACTTTCCTTCCCGCATAAAGGAGAATGCGGCAAAGGTCGGCAGTCTTAAGGAACTGTTGGTTTTGCTGCAAACAACCGTTTCCCATCATCGCGCCTTTTTGCTTCTGCAGTCGACGGTCTTTCTCAACACGGCAGCGGCTGTGCTCTGCAAGCGTATTTCCATTACAAAAATCGGCACAACCAGCGAAGCGGAATTAGTCGTATCCACGCTTGGATTGATCGTTTTTGCTTGCGGCGGTGTGCTGCTCGGACTGAGTGTGATTTACAAGCCTCTCAATGCAAATGAGAAAGTCGTCGAGGCCACCCTGTCGCACAGCGGCAATGGTTCAGGCAATGGCAATGGCAATGGAAACGGCAACGGAAAAGTACATCACGATGACACTGTGCTGAAAGAAAACAGAACTGCGCGCAGCAAGGCACTGACACTGGTGCAATACCCGGATCTTTCCGCGTGGTTGGTCATCATCAGCGGCATAGCGCTGGTGGAAAACGCATGGATGCCTCTTTTGAGCTTGCCGGGAATTGTCGTGGCGATGAAGTGGTATTTGAACGGAAGGGCGGCAGCCAGTCAATTCGCCGGCGATGGCGAACAGTTGGATATTTCCAAAACACGCTGGAAAGTTGTTCCATTTATCTATTAGTTGAAAGCCGAAACATTAACGCAGTCGCGGTTTCAGCGCTGTTTCTTTAGCAGAAACTCAGAAACTCGTGCAGTCCACTGCGAAAATTCGAAAAACACCACCCGCGAAGAATCGCATGGATAGTGAGTTTTCGAAGACACGATTGACTGATGAGCTGATTATAAGCCGAAAGGCGGAATGTCAAGTATTGCTAACCACTTGGAAGCCCTTAGAATGCAAATATGGACATCTGGTGGCGCCGCAATCGTCAGTCTTGATGAGGGTCGTCTGCCGCCAGAGTACTTGGATTCGATAAGCTTGCCAAATTGTCCGGCAACGTTTTATCGCCTGCGGAAATTTCGAAAATACGCACGGTTGCCAAGAGAATCACTTCCCAGTCTCGGAAGAAGATTCCTATTGATGTGAGGCCGAATAAGGAGATTCCTAATATGTTCGAAAACGACATAGATCTGTCAAAAGAAGAGAGAGAATGCCTTCGCATGTGGTTCAGGCAAGCTATTGCCCAGGTAGAAGTCGAAGAAGCCACCGCTGCGATTATTCGCGACAGAGCATTCTTTGAAGGCAACGAAAGCCACAGAGCTACTGCCGTTTCACGCCGACGCTCGGCACGAACCCGCACCGGCACACATGGAAAGGGTGTACTGGTCTAAGGTCAGCACAAAAGCATTTCCACCCCAACCAAGAGAGAAAGTCAAAAAAAGGGAGCGGCAACGCTCCCTTTTACTTTGCATATACAAAAGATATGCGCGAAAGATATTCCGAGCGAATTATGGATTGAACTTTTTCCGGCGCCACTACGTCCTTATATCTAGAACAAATAACAGACGATATGTAGGCGACCCGGCACCAATAAAAGTAGAATAAATAGAATCCGGTCACTGAGTGGTCGGGTTCTGCACACCTGCCCGGGTAAAAACGGCGGGAGGTTTCGCAGCACTTCCTGTGCAGCAGACCGCCAGTGTCGCAGCCTGTGTTGCAGCCCGTGTAGTAAAAAGACCGCCTTACAAGGCCCGGTTTCAGCCAAGGAGACAGCGAAGATGAGCCCGCGTCCATACGTACCACTTCATCTTCATACCGAATACAGCCTTCTGGACGGCGCGACGATGATCAAAGATCTCGTCAAAAAGGCCAAGGCTGAAAACATGCCTGCTGTTGCCATTACCGACCATGGTGTCATGTATGGTGCGGTCGAACTTACCAAGACATGCAAAGAAATGGGTGGTGTAAAGCCGATCATCGGCTGTGAAGGTTACATCATCGACGGCAACATCAAGGACAGGACCAAGCGCACATCGCTTTATCACCTGACGATGATCGCCAAAAATAAAGAAGGCTACAAAAACCTCGTCAGGCTCAACACGCGCGCCCACCTGGAAGGTTATTACTACAAGCCACGCATCAATAAAGAGATGCTGGAAGAATACCGCGAAGGCTTGATCATTCTTTCCGGTTGCCTGGGCTCCGAAATTTGCCAATACATTCTCAAAGACGAATTCGATGAGGCCAGGCGCGTGGCGTCCTGGTACAAGGAAGTTCTGGGCGACGATTATTACCTGGAGATTCAAGATCACGGACAGGTCGAAGACAGAAAAGCCAACCGATATTTGATACAGCTTGCCCGCGAATTGAACATCAAGCTGGTGGCGACCAACGACAGCCACTTCACCAACAAGCATGATGCGCAAGCGCATGATTGCCTGCTCTGCATTCAGATGGGCAAGTCCGTCATCGAATCCAACCGCATGAAGTTCACCGGTTGGGAATACATCAAGAACGGCGATGAGATGGCATATTTGTTCCGCGATCACCTGGACACGGAATACATCGAGGAGTCGCTCAAATCAACACTCGAGATTGCCGACAAAGTGGAGACGATCAAGCTGGCCGCCGATCCTCGCTTGCCGGTTTTCCCTATGCCGCCCGGCCACACTGCTGAAAGTTTCCTCAACCATCTGGTCATTGAAGGGGCAAAACAGCGCTACGGTCAGGAGCTTTCCGATGTCGTGACCACGCGCGCGCGCACCGAATTGAAAGTTATCGAAGACATGAATTTCGCCTCGTATTTCTTGATCGTGAGCGACTTCATTCAATATGCGCGCGACAAGGGTATTCCAGTCGGACCAGGACGCGGTTCTGCAGCAGGTTCGCTCGTCGCGTACTGTCTTGGCATTACCAATATCGACCCTATCAAATACAACTTGCTCTTCGAGAGATTTTTGAATCCTGAAAGAAAGAGCATGCCCGATATCGATACGGACTTCTGCATCGAAAGACGCGAAGAAGTTATCAAATACGTCGCGGAAAAATACGGACAGGACCACGTCGCGCAGATCATTACATTCAACCGCATGACCTCGAAAGCGGTCATTAAAGACGTTGCGCGCGTTTTGGATTTCCCCTTTGCCGAGTCGAACAAGCTGGCAAAGATGATCCCGGTCGTTCGCGGCAAACCTACGCCGCTCAAGGACATGCTCGTTGAGCACCCGGACTTCAAAAAGGTTTATTCGACCAACGAAGAAGCGCGGCAGGTAATCGATGTAGCCAAGCAATTGGAAGGCTGCAACAAAACCTTCGGCATGCACGCGGCCGGCGTGGTCATCGGCGATGTCCCGCTGGAAGAAATCTGTCCGCTTCAGCGCAACAATGACGGCACCGTAATCGCGCAGTTCTACATGGAAGACGTCGCGCACGTGGGCCTTGTCAAAATGGACTTCCTCGGTCTGCGCAACCTGACGATGATCGACAAGGCGATCAAGATCATCAAGGAAACAAAAGGCATCGACATCAATCCGGACGAGATTCCGCTCGATGACGAGAAAGTTTATACAACCATCAGCAACGGCGATTTGACCGGCATCTTCCAGTTAGAAACATCGACCGGCATGCGGCAAGTAGCGCGCGATATGAAACCTTCCAATCTGGAAGATTTGTCCGCGCTGATCGCATTGTATCGACCTGGTCCGCTCGATTCTGGAATGATCGACAAATTCATCGATTGCAAACACGGCAAGATGAAGATCACCTACAAGACGCCGCTGCTCGAGCCCATCTTGCAAGATACATACGGTCAGATCGTGTATCAAGAGCAGATCATGATGATCGCGCAGAAGTTGGGTGGATACAGCCTTGGTCAAGCCGATTTGCTGCGCCGGGCGATGGGTAAGAAAAAACCCGAAGAGATGGAAAAGCAGCGCGAGATTTTCGTCAGCGGCTGCGCGAAAAACGCCATTTCACCGGAGCTGGCCAACGAACTGTTCGACACAATGGTCCAGTTCGCCGAATACTGCTTCAACAAGTCGCACTCGCAAGCATACTCGCTGCTCACCTATCAGACTGCATATTTAAAAACTCACTATCCCGTCGAATACATGACGGCGCTGCTCTCCAGCGTTGCCGACGATCAAGACAAAGTGCGCGGCTATATCGCCGAGTGCCAATCAATCGGCATCGATATTCTTGCTCCGGACATAAATGTATCCGGTGCCGACTTCACCGCAGACGGTCAGGCTATTCGCTTCGGGCTCTCGGCCATCAAGAACGTCGGCGAAGCTGCAGTTGAAGAGATAGTCGCGAAGAGAAAGGAGAAGGGTCAGTTTAATGCGATCAAAGAATTTCTCGAGACGATCGATTTGCGCGTCGTCAACAAGCGCACGCTTGAAGCTCTTATCAAGTCGGGAGCCTGCCAGAGTTTAAACGTGTCGCGCCGACAAGCCCTCGAGAATCTGGACAGCCTGGTTGAGTCCGGTCAACGCCGGCAGATGGAACTCGCCACAGGCCAGATGAACCTTTTCAATTTTGCAGCAGACTCCGGCGTTGCGAAAGTAGACGAAACACTGCGCGGCGATCCTTCCGAGTTTCAAGAACACGAATTGCAGAGATTCGAACACGAGTTGCTTGGTTTCTACATCACCAGTCACCCGCTCAAGCGAGTTTTCAACCGGCTCAAGCTGCTGACCACGCACACGCTGGTCGAGCTGAATGACCTTCCGGACGGCAGCAATGTCATCGTCGGAGGATTAGCCGCAGGCATCGAGAAAAAACTCACCAAGATGAATAAGCTGCTCTGCATCGTCAAGCTGGAAGACCTGCTTGGCCCGCGCGAAGTGGTTATCTATGGAGAGCAACTGGAGAAGATTCCCGCAGACGTGCTGCTGCCGCAAAATTTGTTGCTCGTCAAAGCGAAGACGAAAAAGAACGATGAAGGACTTTCCTTGATGTGCAACTCGGTGCGTCTTATTGCTGATGCCTCGCTCGTCAGCATCTCGTTCTCCGCGGAGCAAACTTTTGCCGACCTTCACCGCCTCAAAGATATATTGAATGTTCATAAGGGCGAAGATCCCGTCATCCTCAATTTCCCTAAAGGCAAAAAGAACCACTCAATCCTCGTGGGAAGCCAGTTTTGGGTGAGTGCGAACGAGCGATTGGCGGACGATATATCGACCAATTTCCGTGACCTGGTCCAGGTGAAAATTGCCAAGGTTCGAGTCTAATTTTGAACAAAAGCTTAAGACGCACTTTAAAGAACAGCTCTACAAGCCGGTTTTCATAGCCTCAATTGGCAGTGTTGCATTTTTTAGAAGACAGAGAAATGTTTCCGATTAGTTCAACTCCTTTCAGTGCGCCATCGCCACTCCGATGAAAACTAGCTGCTCATGCGGTTTTTCGTAACAGCTTCTCAATCTTTTGCTCCTCGTGACTACTCTCTGTTTCAGCAAAATCGCAACGAGCAGAAACACATTAACGAAAACTAACAATCCTGCAAAAACGGCATGTAAAGCGCATCTCCGAGCAGGCTTTTTCGGACTAAAAAAAGCCACTTATCAAGGAGCGCTTATTTGGTGCCTGTCGGGCTCTGAGCGGGGAATATTGTTATGGGAACAATTTCCCGGAAAAACAGACTTTTTACTGTAGAATGCGTAACGCATTTGTCATTAATCCCAACGGAGGACGACTCGCACCACACAACAACGCCCAACTCCCAGAACGGAAGTAGTCCAACACTGGTGTTAAGTAAGCGTTTCGTGTACCCCACAGAGCATCTGCTCTGGACAACGGATTCCACTAAACCTGCTCGTCACACCAACGGGCAAACGGGGGTAAGAAACATGTTCGGACCACATCTCATTCTAGAAGCATACGGTTGCCCAAAAGAACTCCTCGGAGATCTCGGACTCGTAAGCGAAGCACTAGATGCATACCCGGCCAAACTCGATATGACGAAGATCATGCCGCCGTATGTGTTCAGATATTCCGGCACAGTACCGGATGATTGGGGAGTAAGCGGCGTAGTATTGATCGCTGAGTCGCACATCTCCATCCACACCTTCCCCGACAAAGGATTTGTCACGCTCGACATTTTCTCTTGCCGCGAGTTCGATGTGGATCAAGCTATCGAGTACTTCAGCAGCGTTTTCAAACCAACTCACGTCGAGAAGCAAGTTCTTCAGCGTGGTCGGGAATTTCCTCGCAGCCTGGCACGTGCAGGCAGCATCGTGGAAAGCGAACGCGAAAGAATGGCGGCATCAGTTTAGTCATCGGCAGCAAAAGCTGCACGAAATCAAACTGTGTCATCAGAAAAAATCCCAACACCACAGGCACCACCTGTGGTGTTTACTTTTGCAGTGAAACTTTTCTAGCCCATGCTTTGAAATCGCCTGTTGATGTGCTTCGCATATCGAGTAAAAGGTAAAAGAC
>JADYYD010000125.1 GCA_020853845.1 Candidatus Melainabacteria bacterium | reverse complement strand
TGCCGCCGCAATTTCAGCCGCCCACGCAGATGAATCAGATGCGCCAGAATCCCAACGACCCGGACGGCGAATCGATGAGACTCGCCTGGGACGAATGGCACCGCCGGGTAGCTGAATGCATATACAACCAGATCAGCACCTATGCCAAGACATTTTTGAAAAACAGCAAGCCTCTGGTTTGTGTTATCAGCTATACGGTTACGCGCGACGGACGTGTTGTTAATGTCCACATGCAGTCGAACAGCAGCAGCCTTGTGTACAACGGCATGGTCTACGCCACAGTGAGCAGGATGTCCGGCAACCCGGTGCTTGCATTCCCTCAAGGCAGCAAGCGTATGACGGTGGAGAAGCTTTCGACCTTCGGTCATAATAATGGCGGTCCGCAGGGATTCCGGTCCATCGTGGGCGACCAGGAGACTGTGAAAGGAAGATAAGTGCCGGATACGGCAGCCGATTCGATTAAATCGCTGGCTTACGAGCTGGCAAAGGTTGTCGGAAAGAACTACGTCCTTTCCACGCCGGTTTCGCTCGCGCTCTATGAATGCGACGCGGAAACCATGGATGTGGCGCGTCCGGATCTGGTCGTTCTGCCCAGATCTACTGAGGAAGTTCAAAAGGTCATTCAACTGGCCAATAAGTATTCGGTGCCTTTTACCGCGCGGGGAGCGGCAACGGGACTTTCCGGCGGCGCCACGACGATCTATGGCGGCATCAGTTTGGTGCTGACCCGCATGAATCGAGTTCTAGCCATCGATCCCAAAGACATGATTGCTGTTGTGGAAACGGGTGTGACCAACCTGGCCGTTTCCCATGCCGCGGCACCATTCGGTCTCTACTTTGCGCCTGACCCATCCAGCCAGTCTGCGTCAACGATTGGGGGCAATCTCGCCGAAAATTCCGGCGGACCGCATACTCTTAAATATGGCATGACAATTCACCATGTTCTCGGAGCAAAAGTCGTTTTGCCTGATGGCAATGTCACCGTATTCGGTGGCAAAGCCAAGGACAAACTTTCACTCGACCTGCTTGGTTTGATTGTCGGCTCCGAAGGAACATTGGGCATCGCGACGGAAGCGACTGTGCGCCTTTTGCCGAGATCTCGATATGTCGAAACAATGCTTGCATACTTTCCCAGCGTCGCTACCGGAGGACAAGCCGTTTCCGATATCGTCGCTCACGGTGTCGTGCCGGCAGCGATGGAAATGATCGACAGCCTCACTCTCAATGCCGTCGAAGACTATTTGCACATGGGGCTGAACCGCGCTGCCGGCTGCCTTCTCGTTGTGGAATTAGATGGTCCGAAAGAGAGTATTCATGTGCAACGGCAAATTGTCGAGTCTGTGGCCGGAGAAAACGGTTCTATTTCATTGCACTGGGCTAAGGACGACAAGGAGCGCGCACAAATTTGGAAAGCCAGAAAGACATCTTTCGGCGCCTTAGGTAGAATCGCGCCTCATGGTTACGTTCTGGACGGAGTGATACCGAGGAGCAAGCTTAAGGAGGCAATTGAAAACATTGCCGCCATAGGCGAAAAGCACAATCTAACGATCGCCAACGTTTACCATGCCGGCGACGGCAACCTCCATCCATGCCTACTTTATCATCGCGAGAATGAAGACGAAGTCAGGCGCGTAATGCTTGCCGGACGTGAGATTCTCGAGCTTTGCGTGGAACTGGGCGGAACATTATCAGGCGAACACGGCATCGGTATAGAAAAGGTGAGCGAAATGCCGATGGCATTTTCCGCCGTTGATTTAGAGTCTATGCACTGGGTCAAGAATGCCTTCGATCCGCGCTGTATCTGCAATCCGGGCAAAATCATCCCGCAATTGAAGTCCTGCGGAGAGTCAGGGATGCGCCCCCTTCTCAGGCACAAGCTTTTGAGTGGCTGCTGACCCCTCTGCTTCACCCTCGCTCGGGTGTATTGACCACCACCGACCGGGCATAAAGAGAGAGCTTATTACTATAGAGCTTTAGTTTTGCGGACAGAATCATGGCCAAAATTCTTCTTGTAGAAGACGATCAAAACCTGGCGTTTCTTTTGCAAATGCAACTCGAGCATGAAAAGCAAATGGTCGATGTCGTGCATTCGGGTCTGGATGCTTTGCAGAGTCTCAAGGACCACACTTACGACCTGGTGATTATGGATTGGATGCTTCCGGACTTAAGCGGCGTCGATGTAATTTCAAAGTTCAGAAACATCGGCGGTCGCACTCCTATTCTTATGTTGACTGCAAAGGGCGCGCCTGAGGACATGGCTCAGGGCTTGGACGCCGGTGCCGATGATTATCTTGTAAAACCCTTTCACCCAACCGAACTTGGTGCTCGTGTCAGAGCATTGATTCGCAGACCGGCAGCCTTCGCCGGTCGTCTGCTGCAGATTCAGGATTTGGAATTGGATACTGTCACCAATCGCGTTCAGCGCGCCGACAAAGAAATCGAGCTGACGGCTAAAGAATTTTCGCTTTTGGAACTTTTGATGCGCCATCCCAATCAAAGTTTTTCCCTGGAGCAGATATTGGATAGGCTGTGGCAAACTGATTCTTCTGCATCAATTGACACGGTAAGAACGCATATGAAGACGCTCAGAAAAAAACTGGGTGACAGCGAAGACAATTCGATCATTCGCACCAAACGAGGCTTGGGATACAGGATCGTCGATTCGTAAACGGCCCTCATCATAGGATTCAAAACGGCTAAATGGAGCAGGCTCCCAATAAGAATCAAGGCTCAAGCGGCTCACTGACAGTCAAAGCTGCCTTTGCCGTGCTAGCTACAGCTCTGGTCTTGCTTTATATCGGGGGTGTTGCAAGCCAGCAATTGCAGCCGGGAGCGAGCAGTGTAATCCCTCAAGGTCAAGAAACTCTTTTTGAAATCGAAGAAACAATGACTGCTTATTCGGACTTGCGCAGCCATGAAGTCGCTTATCTCATTGAGGGAGATGCGCAAACGCTGCCGGCAATAAATGATGCGATATCGCGTCTGAATGAACACTCGGAAAAACTTTTGAAATTGACCGCAGGCAATCCGAGTAAAGATGCATTCGAGGCGCTGAGAATAAACATAAACGACCGTGTCGGGCAGAATACCATTCTTATTGAAACCAGAAAAAAACGTGGACGCGCTGCGGCCGCTCCACTTCTGGAGGCTCCGGATTTTCGCAAACTGACAAATTTAATCGAATCGCAACTGATTGATTTGAGAACGAAAGAAAAGCAAAATCAGCTTGCCGTCAACGAAAGCATAGGCAACAACAACCTGCAAACACTGGGCGCCATCTGGATAATGATGATGGCTGCGTTTCTAATCCTACTGTCCATGCTCTTCATTCTCAACCGTTATGTCGTCGAAACGCGTGAAGCAGAGCGCAAGCTGGCCGAGCGCGAAGCGCGCATGCGCGCGATAGTCGATACTGCACCGGATGGAATTTTAACGTTTTCCGATCAGGGCGAGATCGAATCAGCAAACGAAGCGACGCACAAAATGTTCGGCTATGCGGCAGGAGAACTGCTCGGCATGCAGGTTATCGCCATCATGGAAAATATTCTTCCGGAGAGTCGTCCGCATACGAGTTCAACTTTCGGCGAGAAGCAAACCGTAGGAACCGGTGAAGAAATTCGCGGACGCAGAAAAGACGGAAGCACATTTGCAGTCGAAGCGGCTCTGTCGGTGCTGAACCTGGGAGATCGCCGCATTTACACTGGTATCGTACGTGATATCACGGCCAGAAAGGAAGCAGAAAGGCGTGTCAGTGAATTTTATTCAACAGTCTCGCATGAATTGCGCACACCGCTGACATCAATTCGCACAGCGCTGGGGCTTATGACCAGCGGCGCGGTTGGAGAGCTTTCCCAGAAAGGCGGACATCTGGTGCGCATCGCCGGTGGTGAATGCGATCGTTTGATCCGATTGATAAATGATATTCTCGATTTCCGAAAAATCGAAGCCGGCCGACTGATGTTGAAACCGCAATTGACCAACCCTCAGTCGCTTGTCGATACGACGTTCCAAGCTATCAAAGGACTGGCGGAAGAAGCCGGAGTGGAACTCTCCAAATCAATCGAATTCAATGAAGCTTTGCACTGCGATCCGGACCGGATTGTGCAAGTGCTGACAAATCTGATATCGAACGCCATCAAATTTTCCGAGCGCGGAAAGGAAGTTCGAATCAGAGTTACGGAAACTGAATCGGGACGCGCTCGATTTGCCATCATCGATCAAGGACCGGGCATCCGCGAAGATCAGATGAGCAAGTTGTTCGCCAAGTTTCAGCAGCTAGATTCTTCCGATACTAGAAAGAAAGGCGGAACAGGACTTGGACTGGCAATTTCCAAGGCAATCGTCAGTCAACACGGCGGTGAAATCGGCGTCGAAACTACGGCGGGCAAAGGTTCGACTTTCTGGTTCGAATTGTCGACGGGTGACGTGCTTCCGCTGGCTCCGGATGAAACGCTCACCTTGCACCGACTGAGAGTAATGCTGGTGGCGGACGATGAGAGGCTCGCCGAGCCATTGAAAGAACTGCTGCAAAAATCCGGGTTCGACTTGCTGAGAGCGGCGACTCTGGCCCAGGCAGAACGCATCGTTGAGAAGACTTTTCCCGACATCGTTCTTGTCGATGTCGAGCTGGCCGACGGCAGTGGATTGGAAATAGTCAAACACGCCGGAGGCGCTCTTCTTTCTCACGCGGTACCAATGATTATCTTAGGTGGCTGGAACGAAGAAACCGGCACAATTGCAAACCCTGTGCTTCTCGACCTGCAGAAAAATCCGTTCGATTGTCTTCGCTTGCGCAGGATTGGCAAGCAGGCAGGCGTTGTCGCCGCAGAAAGCAGAGTTCTCGTGATTGAAGGCGATTCAGCAAAAGCGAATCTGTTAAAAACTGAAATCAAGCGCGGCGGCTTTCAAGTTATCGATGAGATAGACCAATCGGTTTCCGGGATGATGAGAGAACTCGAGCCCGACATCATTGTTCTTGATCTGTCTGTTTCCAATGAGCGTTGCTTTGAAGTTTTAGCCGGTCTGCGCCAGGGCGAGGAGCACTCTTTACCCCTCGTTGTATATAGCGAAGACGGTATCGCCACAGCAGACATAAATAAGATGACTCTCGGCCTCACCAGACATTTGAAAGGCGCTGGAATTTCAACCGATGAATTTTGCGAATCAGTAAATAGGTTGATGCAAGGAATAGTAATGACGTCTACCGAAAGCCAACGTCCGCTTGAAATTCCGAATAGTCAGGAGGTTCTTTCCTGATCGGCAGCCCGTCCTCGCCTTTTGCGCCAGATTAAATATCCGTGAATATCTGTCACTGAAAGGGTATGATTCGGGTGTGACACTACTACGTGGCGTAAGCATTGCAAATTCCCCAACAAACATTCGGCGGGCTATCAGGAGGGCATATCTGATTGCACGGAAAACTTGATCTTGGCAAAGCTAAAGGACTGAAAAAGTCTGAGATTAAACAACTAAACCGTATCCTGCAGCAAAGAATTCCAGCAGGTAAGTTGCTGACTATCGACCTGGCTGAGAGTATTTCCGAGATCTCTGATTCGACCGGTCATCCGGTTTCTGTAGTCGTTAATCGGCGCGGACAGATCGTAAATATCACCCTTGGTCATCCCTCGGAAGTGAACATGCCCGAACTGAGAGGCGTGAGAGTAGGTCCGGGAAGACTTTGCGGTCACCGAATCATTCACACCAGCCTGGACACAGGCAAAGCCGGACAGTCCAACAAGCTTTCTTTCAGAAAAGAAGATCTGCAATGCCTGCTCAAGAATCGGCTGGATGCCATTGCTCAGATCACTGTCAACACCGAGGGCAGCTTCAGCCGCTCCAAAGGTGAACACACAAGATTTGCGGATGTAGTGCACATCGCCCACATTCTTCCCGGTCGCGATTCGGAAGGTCAGCTCTGGAAATTATTTCCTCCGATGACCGCAAGACGGGCTCAGGAAGAAGACTTCGAAGAGTTGATTCAGGCGCTGGAAAATGAGTTCAGGAGAGAAGCGCCCGGTCTTCAGGTCGCAAAAGGCGAAGAGCGCGCCATTCTTGTGGGATTGATCTCGGAAGGACACGACGCATTTCAGGTCGACGATGATCTGGATGAAATGTCGTTATTGGCCAAAACAGCCGGTGCTACCGTTTGCGGACGGCTGACGCAATCACGTTCTCAACCCGATCCTAAGTATTTCCTAGGCTCAGGCAAAGTGCAGGAATTGGCACTGCTCGTTCAGGAAATGGGGGCAAACATCGTAATCGTCGATAAAGAGCTCTCCGCAAACCAGCAGCAAAACCTGGAAGACATCGTCGCCGTAAAAGTGATCGATCGCACCGAGCTTATTCTCGATATTTTTGCTCAGCGTGCTCAGACTAAAGAAGGAAAGCTTCAAGTCGAACTGGCGCAACTAAAATATCTCTTCCCACGGCTGGTCGGCAAAGGCACTGCCTTGAGCAGACTGGGCGGCGGCATCGG
>JADYYD010000124.1 GCA_020853845.1 Candidatus Melainabacteria bacterium | reverse complement strand
GGAGGAACGAATTTTGGAAATTAAACTGACATTGGTCACTAAACGAAATCCTTTGAATGTAAAAGGATTTGATTCTACGGTCGGCGCAATCATTGATGCGGACGACAATCTGGTTTGTGTCGTACCCCTAACCCGTATGGACTGGGTATTTGACTGCCTCTCGGCAAAGACACATACCGACAAGCTTTTCACTATCCTGTCGAAAATGACAGACGACGAGGTTCGGCTATGCACCGGGTGCAAGCGAAATGCTGCTGAACCGCGAGATCAGGAAAGCAAGAGCGACAAAAAAGTTCTTCGCTTCCCTCCCATGAGACGTAAAACACCACCCCTGGTGTCATAACAACGTCTCCATCAACAAGCATTATCGTGCCGACTTCTGATGGCTCCACCTATGTTTCTATAAATGTTTAAGCAGCTGTTGCACCAAGTGGTAGAACAGCTGCTTTGCCATTCTCTTTTGTTTGCAGCAGCCCGACAGGCTGCTCAACAGTCGAAAGGCCAGGCACCCTTTCTATCAAGTGCAAATACCGACCTGTCAGCAAAATGTAGCGCTTTCGCCATGTATAAAGCGTTATACACGGCATTTCCGCTACATTTCCGGAAAAACCATACTAACCAGCCCGCAATTCAGCTTGCAAAAGAAATAGGTTGAAGCCCGCCAGGAAGACCCGACGGGCTAGCACCTATGACAGTCACGCCCAGAGGTAGCCGTGCGTTTCCCGCAGACTGCTGAATCCGGTAGCGCTGACGATCAGATGGTCGATTACCTTCATGCCGAGAATGTCACCAGCCTTGATGAGAATCCCCGTCGTCTCGATATCCTCACTGCTCGGAGTCATCGATCCAGCAGGATGATTGTGCGCGACGATTATTGCATGCGCATTGGCCAGTATCGCGCCTTTAAACACTTCACGAGGATGGACTAAACTAGCAGAGGCTGTGCCATGCGACACCACATGCACGTTCGTCACGCTGTTCCGTGCATCCAAGAAAAAAGCGACGAAATGCTCTTCGCTAAGTATCTTCAAGGGCTCGATGAATTTCTCCAGGTCCTCCGGACGGCTCACAGCGACCGGCTTACCACCAGGCTCTTTGATAAGAGCCAAACGAATTTCTGGCACGATGTATTTAAGCTGCTTCTTGAGCGTTCGGCTATTCATAGTTGCACCTCCACCGAAGCAGTTGAGCGAGGCGCCGGCAAGCAGAATGCGCAAGCCTGGCATGGGCGTGGTTTGCGTGGGTCTGGTTCTAATTTGTACGAACCCAAGACTGCCGGACAGGCGAATAGGTTCTTGTGCTTGATCTGAGGAGCGTGATACCGCCCGCGATGCAAAGGAAAAGAGACGACCTGCTTTACAGTCGCGCATGCATCGAGTGCGGGCAATAAATTCTCGTGGAGCGAATCTTCGGATTCCTGAAGCAGAGCCAGCTCCCAAATATCGGACCGCTTTGCATACGCAAGGAGACCAGATTCGAAGTTTTCCGAATCGATGCTCAACCATCCACGACAATTGGCTAAGGAAGCCAATTCAGTCATGGCGTCAAATAAGTGCTTGTCTGCAAAACTTCTTGTATAGAACCAGAAGGAGCATTGAGGGCGTTGTCTAGCCGCGATCCACCATGCATTCACGTAAGAGATTTTATGAAAATCACCCACATCGTGGCACCCAATTGACCAGGGCGTCATCGTCTTCCTTCCCTCGACAGAGGCAGCAAGCCAATCTCCTGGCTTCGCTTGATCAATCAAGGTGAGAAGATTCTGCGCAAGTAGTTCCGGTCCGCCTTTGGAAAGCAACAGTTCGACGGTGCGCAAGTTGCGATGCCGCTTTTCCTTCTGTCCAGCCGTTTGATAGCGCACTCCATTGCCGTAACATACGTTGCGACACAGCTCCGTCGCTCCAACGCACGTTGCACTGCGCGGTAAGCTGAATGCCCACGATGTCTTACTATTGTTGGTTAATTCCAAACCATATTCTTCCATGCTGTATACCTCCAGTTAGTGAGGGCGTTTCGCCTCGAAAAACCGGGGCACGGGGGTGGCTCCGTGGGTCAAGCGGATGTGTATGTCTTGTTCAGAAATTGGTGAGCTACGCGCTTGACGCACGGTGGCGCTGCCCCCGTACACTTGAAGAAATACGAACCAAGCCAAGATCGTCTAAGGCAATGCAGTCCGGAGTGACAGTGAATATCACCCCGATTGCGTCCCTATTCATGTGCGGGGCGGTAAATGCCTGGAGTCATATTCGCCAGTGGCGACCAATTTGAATTGGCAGAAGGAAGAATAATCATGTAATGATTTCGCGCTTTAAAACGGCAGATCGCGAGCGATTTCATTACAAGCAGTTCGGTAACGGTACAAATGCGTACGAACAGGTCAAAGAGCAAACGAGACAAGAGGCAGAAGCATTCACTCCTGCCTCTATTGCTTCTACTGTCGAAAACTTAGACAGTAGGCACATCCTCCTTTGCCGGCCGCTTCCCACAAAGGTGGAAGCTAGTGAGCTTGATGACGGGCTTTGTCATCTGGACTTTGACTCCGTTCACTTCCTTGGGATAAGTGGAGATTGCAAGTCTTCCATTTACCACCACCTCGCGCCCCTTTGTTATTGCTTTAAGTACTCTTTCGCCCAATCCATTCCAAGCTTCAATGTCGATCCACAGAGTTTTGTCTTCGTCAGAATTTGCCGAGAATTCTTTTACTGCGACCGAGAATTTGACGACCTTGTTGCCTGTGTCTCCGAAGGAAACTGTGTGGGGAGCCTTTCCGACGTGTCCAACTACGGTGATCTGACTATTCATGATTTTTGGCACCTCCAGTGCGTGTTAGTGCGATCAGAAACGGCACAAGCGTCAGCCGCGTCAGCGCTTTTGCATGCAGCATGGACGCGAAGCGCCCTTTAGGGTCTGCCATTGCGGCGTGCAAAAGTTGTGCTAGTCTCCGCACGTATAGACATGCACCGGGGTCGCCAGACGTGAAACAGTCCAACAGCAGTTGCCTAAGTCGGGCTCTCCATCACATCTTTCAAGACAAGAAAGGTAATCACCAAACACGCGGCACAGAAGAGTTCGCATTGTCCGAAGGAAGAACAAATTGACGGAATCCACAGATGCATTGGATAGGCAGTGGATAAAACGCACAAAGAAGAAAGTATGTGGTAGCAGATATGGTGGCATTGATTTCGCACAGGAAGTGACGATGGAACACAGAAAGAGCATGTGCCATGCAAAGCTCATTTCGCAAAGAAGAAACGCCGAAAAACAGAAGGTACCAGCATAGAAGACAACTAAGGCACAACTCTCATACGTATAATATTATGGACATAAAACCTTATAACGTATAGGATAATATACCCAAACAACCAAAATAGCAGTCCAAACCTTGACAATAGCGTCTAGTATCATTTACACTAATAGGCATAACGTCAACATAACTAGACATTATGCCGAAATCAACTTCAAACTCCGCCACTCCCATCCCGGTCCGCCGGGCACTGCGCAAGCTCGGACAAGACATCCGTGACGCCAGGCTGCGCCGTCGCATACCGACAGAAATTCTGGCAGAGCGAGCATCAATCAGTCGCATGACCTTGTATAACGTTGAGAACGGCGACGCAAGTGTATCAATGGGCACTTACGCGACAATTCTGTTTGTGCTCGGCATGATCGATCGACTCGGCAATTTGGCTGATGCCAGCGAAGACACCCTTGGGCGGCAGCTCGAAGAAGAGCGCCTTCCAAAACGCATCAGGCTTCCGCGAAAGAAAGCAGCGCCACCGGACAAGACAGGAGCGTCGTAATGGAGAATGAGACGCTAGTTTATGTTGATCTTTCCGGCAAGCCATTTCTTGTCGGACGTTTATGGACGCGGACGCGCAAAGAAAAAGACAGTGCAACGTTCGAATACGACAAAGACTGGCTTTCCAATCCTTTGCGCTTTTCATTGGAGCCCGCCCTGACACTTGGTCCTGGTCCGTTCCATAGTGAGCGCGCACTTTTTGGAGCCATCGGTGACTCCGCCCCGGACAGATGGGGACGCGTGTTAATGCGCAGAGCCGAACGTCGACGAGCCGAGAGCGAAGGGAAAACAGCTCGGACACTTCGCGAGATCGATTACTTATTGATGGTCGATGACGAAGCACGCCAAGGTGCACTCCGCTTCAAGGCAAGCGCTGGTGGACCGTTTTTAGCAGAGGACGGAAAGAAAAAAATACCGCCCTTAATCGAATTACCGCGACTACTTTCTGCGGCAGAAAACGTATTAGGCGATAAAGAATCAGATGAAGACTTACGCTTGCTGCTGGCGCCGGGCTCCTCTCTCGGAGGCGCACGCCCCAAGGCTTCCGTGCGCGATAAGGATGGTCACTTAGCGATAGCAAAATTCCCGCATGAGGGCGATGAGATCAATACCGTTTTATGGGAAGCCGTCGCCCTGACTCTCGCCAGCAAAGCGGGCATCAACGTGCCGGAATGGCGATTGGAAAACGTCGCTAAAAGACCAGTTCTTCTGCTGAGACGTTTCGATCGTCTTGCAGGAACCCGCATTCCATTTGTGTCTTCGATGAGCATGCTTGATGCAAGAGACAACGAACAGCGAAGTTATATGGAGTTTGTAGATGTTCTGCGCCAGGTAGGTAGCGCTCCCGCAGAGGATATGCGCATGCTGTGGCGTCGCATCGTACTAAGCATTTTAATTTCCAACACAGACGACCACCTGAGAAATCACGGTTTCTTGTATAACGATCCAGCCGGTTGGCGCCTCTCCCCTGCATACGATATCAATCCGGTGCCGATTGATGTAAAACCGCGAGTGCTCAGCACTGCCATCGATCTCGATGACGCTACAGCGTCGCTAGAACTCGCACTTCAAGTAGCCACCTACTTCGAGATCAGTCAGGAAGATGCATATCAAATAGCCTATGAGGTGGGAACCGCCGTGAACTCATGGCGCAGCGCATCTGCCAATTTGGGCATACCCGCGAGTCAGATCGATCGCATGGCTTCGGCATTTGAGCACACGGATTTGAAAAAAGCACTAGAAGGCAAACCCACAGCTTCTGCAAAGACAACCAGCAAGAGCAAGAAGAAATAGTACGAACCGGATGCCGAAACTGCCGGATTCGTTTGTCCTGAGCGAAACCATCGAGGCACGAATAGCAGGCGCTACTTCGCTCGCCTTGTTTGTCTTGACCGCTCTGCTAAAATCGAACGGGCGAAGGCGCGCTTGTTTTGCATCTGCCGTCTATCGCCCGCCTTCGCTCGCAGCTAACAGAGCAGAGGGAGTCAAGACGGGTCTTCAGACAACAGAGCTTTTTCGCTGGAACAGTTGTTAGTATGTTCAATCGGGTGTGTTGTGAAACGAAAAATCGCATTGCATGATGTTATTTGGTCCGTTGTCGCCGTTCGAAGAAGGTGGACACGCAGGAATTCCGAGCGTCCCGAATCGTGATGACAGTGTCAATCGTCGTCCGTCAAAAGATTCGATCCAGGCGGCTCGTCAAAACCTTCAAACGCATCTCTAACGATCTCTTCCAATGCCGATAGCTCCTCTTCCTTTAACGCCGCGAATTCTCTTTTCCTTCGCTTGTTCGGAAGTGTCCCACTATTTCTATTCACGAACAGAACAAACTGCTCTGCCATTAGATCAGGCATTTCAACGAGATTCATAATATCTCTAACCGCTTCGTCACGGCGTGTGAGATAGTCGATCTCTCTTGGAAGATCAGATTCAATAGTTCGTTTGACGCAGCCATATAGAAACTCGGCTACCTGCGTGCAATCGAAGAATCTATAGAGATCAGCCGTGTCGTTCAGAACTTCAACATTCCCTTTTGGAGTCGGAGTCCATTCAATGAAATCCATTAGGCGAGCGGAATGCGCTTGCAGTGTTTCGCGATATTTATCTATCCAATCCAGCATGACTGACGATACTGGGAACAGCATTCCCGGCGGTGTAAACCGCCTTTCAGAGAGCGTATGATGAATTAAACATCGGTGTATTCTTCCATTGCCATCAGCAAATGGGTGGACGAAGACAAAGCCAAAGGCGGTTGCCGCCGCTTGAAGAACGGGATCCAAATCGCCGTCCTTCATGATTGCATTCGTTACAACAAGAGCGTTCATCAAGTCAGCAAGGTCATCCGGTTTTGCGCCGATAAACTCAGGAAGCGGCTCGCCATCAGACGTGTGTTCGCCTAGAAAAACGCTTTCAGAGCGCAATCCGCCTGCCACAAAACGGTTGTCTTCAATGAGAATTCCGTGAAGCCGAATAAGTTCGTCCAGAGACAACGGGTTTTTACCGGCTTGCATCACTGCTCGCCCCCACCGCTCAATACGATTACGTGGAGGTCGTTCTCCCTCTATTTGAAAACTAGCCTGACTGTCCGCCAGGAGCAGGAAACTTGCTGCGCGCGCAATCACGGACTTGCTTACGCGTCCAATAACAGCCAGCGCAGATTTCGCGAGATCGCTATCAACATAAGCCTTAAGCGCCTCTGTTTTTCTGATCATTGGGCAGAAACGAACTGTGCCCAGAAGATTGTCGCGTACCTTGTGTCGACGTGATAGCGTGCCACTAGATTTGGTGAAATATTTTTCGGAATCAAGCAAATCAACCGACGTGACGTTAGGCGCATCCGGCACGTCAAGCCTATTTCCGGTCAGGTACTCATACAAATACCAGGCTCGGCGGGTTAACACGCTGGTTGGAGCCGACCGGACATATTCCCTTACAGCATCAGGCGGAAGCACCTGGAATACCCGCTTTAGAACGAGTAGATCTATGCTCTCGTATCGCATAGCAAAATTGAGGTGGGCTTCAACAGTTGGAGCAAGTTCATACCGTTTGCTGTAGATCCGCCACCCTCTATACTCTTTGACGTGCCCCTTTACATTCCGCTTGGAGACACAAGATAGCTCTCTTAGTGGAGCCTGGACACCAAAGGCATGTACAAGTGCCGATAATCCTGCCAGGGTGGTCCCAGTCGGCAGTGCTACATCTTGAAACACGGCTGGTTTTTCTGGTGCTAGGTCCATTTGAACGGTTCCAAAAGCTTCTTTTGGGGTTCCATGTGTATATATTTTACCGTCATCAGTTCCAAATTACATGAAATACAGCTTCTAGGTTCCAGGTTCTTCAAAATGTCTATTGTATTTCCAAAGCTCTCAACGATGGTTCCAAAATCTTCAAGTTGGTTCCAATTTGCTCTTTTTACTCAAAAGTGGGTCCATTTTTCTTGGCTAATGGCGGCGCTTCTCATAACCCAAAGGTCGCAAGTTCAATTCCCCCCCCCGCAACCAATTAAAACCCAGATGACCGGCGAGTTTCAGAGAAAGCGCCGATTTTTTTATTGGGGTAGGTATTTTGCAACGCCTTACCCTATGCCTTACCCTGAGCGGAAACGCGCCGATTTTGTATTTTTCTCTTTGAATCAATCTTTTCCTCTCTTCATTTGCATTTGCGAAAACAAAGTCCAGAAGCGCGGTTTAAGAAATCCTATTCCAAAGGCATTTTCAGGCATATGCAAACCGGTGACACTAGATACGGTGTTATGCCAAGCGTCGAAAAGAAGCCCGGTCTACTTTGGAAAATATAGCGCTTTCGCCATGTATACGACGATATACATGGCATTTTCGCCACATTTTCGAGGAATTATCAGTTTTGAGCCCGTTCGGCTGCTCGCCTGAGCCACCATCTCCGCAATGCAATGAAAGACCAAATTGACTCAACCAATCCGAACGGCCAGGCACCCTGCAAGAATCCATAGACCGATGCCAAGACGCAGGACACCGCAAACGCCAAAACGAACCAAGCGGACCGGGCTTCTAATGCATAAAACAGGAGCATCAAAACTACTGAAACCAGTCCGTAGATAGATAGACTGTCCATCGCCATTCTATTATTCAAACCACTCTTCGATAACGGCGATCTGTTCCGCTGTGCCAGCGATTGTCAGCTTTAAGTTGGTGCCCGCCTTGGACAACTCCCACGTCAGCCCGGTGCAACACATTTGTTCTGCCGCGATGAACGACTCCACAACAGTTTTGCCGCTCTCGTCAAACTCGATTGCGACCGCATCTCCAACAACTGTTTTTCCGCGCACGAAAGGCACTAAGTCTTCGATACCGGCAGCATTGCTAGGTCCAACAGACATATCGCAAGAAAGAATCTTCAAAGAATTGTCATCAAGGTCCATTCGATTACTCTGTTGTTTCATCATGATTCGCAGACTTTTGTATAACTTGATCGCCGGTTTTAGCCTTGGGCTGCTCGACCGAGCAGCTGCGAGACATTCAAGTGGATATACCGAGCTTCGGTAGTATCCAAAGCTGCATTGCAAAATAAACAACCACTATTCCGACGAACCAAATCATAGTCTCCATCGGGCCTCGCTCTCCTTTCACTGGCAATAATCGCAAAAATTTATTCATCACAGTGCTTCCGACTCAATTCTCAGACTAACTTATTCTACGCCCGATTAGCAAATCATAGAGCGGCGTTCCAACTGGCTCTTCGAGGTAATTCTCCACCAGGTGCCGATTTGCCTTAGCAGCAGCATCAGGCGATATTGTTTGAAGCAGATATTGCGAGATCCATTGAGAAATGCTCGTATGCTGGGTCATGACGACGTCGAATCCAGCAGTCATCATGCAGTCTTTAACTTCCTTTCTATCCGGCAGCGCCCAAATGACGTGCTCTTTGACTAGCGGATTGTCGGTTAGGTCAAACACTAATCGCTGAGCATCAGCTGATTGCTGTCCAGGAAAGTTTATGAACACATCTTTTCGAGACGCATTAGAAAGCTCTTTCGTGAACGATTCACGCTCGCCAGGCGGCACATGCTCAAGTGCATCAATAGAAACAAGGCTTCATCAAGCCCGAAAAGACTAGAACTGCTTGGGCTTCTATGCCACGCAGCAAAAACCGTTGAGACCTTGAGCCAGGAGGCTAATATCAGTGTGAAATTGGCAAGTTCACACCTTCAGGAGCTAAAGTCAGCAAACCTGGTCGAGAGTCGGCGACAGGGTAAAAACGTGATTTATCACCTGGCTAGACCGTCCGTGGCAAATTTCTTGGCAATGCTTGGAGATTTGGCTGAAGAACGCCTTTTCGAGTTGCAGGAGGCTGTGAGACAAATGGGCGAATCCGCCCATGAATGGAGAGGGACGACTCGCGAAGAATTATTGACCCAGGCTAGCAGCAGCGACGCGATCGTCATAGACGTGCGACCTTCAACAGAATTCGAGGCAAATCATATTCCTTATGCGCGCTCCATGCCTCTGTCAGAGCTAAAAGCCCGATTGAAGGAGTTGCCAAAAGACAAAACCATTGTTGCCTATTGCAGAGGTCCATTCTGCCTTTTGTCGAGCGACGCGGTCTCATTGCTACGCGGTCTTGGCTACGACGCTGTTGTTTTGAGAGATGGCATCGTGGAATGGAACAGAAGAGCAAGCTGAGCGCAATCGCAGAAAGCTTATCCCGGTTTGCATGTTGACGAGCGTTCCTTATTTTGATAATATTGGAAATATGAAAACAAGAAACGCAGTCAGCGCCTTAGCCGCACTGGCGCAGGAAACACGCCTGGAAATCTTTCGCCTTTTGGTCAGAAGAGGATCTGCCGGAATGCCAGCCGGTGATCTGAGCACTCATTTTGGAATGCCACCAGCTACGATGTCATTCCACCTAAAAGAACTCACAAATGCCGAATTGATCGTTTCGAGACGCGAAAGCAGATCGATTATCTATTCAGCGAACTATGACCAGATGCAAGAGTTGCTCGGCTTCTTGATGGAAAACTGCTGCGCCGACAATGGAGGCAAATGCTAATGAAGAGATTCCACGTACATGTTGCGGTGGCAGATTTGGCCCAATCGATTCAGTTTTATTCGACGTTCTTCAACACTCCGCCTTCTGTTGAAAAGGAAGACTATGCAAAGTGGATGCTCGACGATCCGCGTATTAACTTTGCTATCTCTATCAGAGGAAGAGAGCCAGGTCTCGATCACCTTGGTATACAAGTAGAGAACTCCGACGACTTGCAGGAGATTTCATTGCGCCTGAAAGCGGCTCAGCAACCAATATTAGAGCAGGAGCAAACGACATGCTGCTACGCCAAAGCAGATAAAACCTGGGTACACGATCCACAAGGAATTGCGTGGGAGAGCTTTCACACAACGGGAGCCGCTACTACCTACGGCGAAGATGCCAACTTCGAGACTCAGACAAACTCCGCATGCTGTGCGCCTATGTCTGAGGTAATCCCAGTAAGTTTTGGAGAGAAAAAGGATAGTTGCTCGTGAAGAAAGTGATTTTCGCCTGCGTCCACAACGCAGGCCGTTCACAAATGGCGGCTGCATTCTTCAACGAATATTCTGACCGCTCAATGGCTAGCGCAGTCTCTGCTGGTACTCAGCCAGCCGACCGCGTTCATGACTGCGTTTTGGAAGCGATGAAACAATCGAAGATCGATTTAAGCACGGCTAAGCCACAACTACTAACTGAAGAACTCGCCAGCGGCGCAGATCTCCTCATTACTATGGGCTGCGGGGAAGCATGCCCTTATGTACCAGGACTAAAACGGGAAGATTGGCCGTTTATCGATCCGAAAGGAAAATCGATTGGCGAAGTCTGTGCAATCCGAGAACAGATAAAAGCTCGCGTACTCAACCTGCTGGAAGAGTTAAATGCCATCCGCCATTGCGAGTCCAATGCATGATTACAGACGATGACAAAGCTTTCTTGCGGTCATTTGAGGAATGCTCGCTCGGAGCAAAGTGCTGGACTCATGCCGCTCATGTCCGAATGGGCTGGCTTGTCTTAGAGACGTCGTCTTCATTTGAGGAGGCACTTGAGCGTATCAGATGCGGCATCATGCGCTTCAACTCTGCGAAGAACAGCATTGGCTATCACGAAACTATTACCGTTGCCTTTGCGCGATTGATTGACTCCAGGCGCCTTGCCGGAGAGACATTGGAGGCTTTCGTCGCGCGAAACCCCGATCTCCAAGATAAGAACTGCCTGAAGCGATTATACAGTCAAACGATTCTCGCATCAGAAGAAGCCCGCCAACAATTCATCGAACCTGACCTGGCCTCCCTTCCTTAAGCAGCTACGTGGCACCGCTTCTCATAACCCAAGGGTTCAACGAACGTCATCGACTTTATTTATCCGCTCGACTTTATTTATCCGCTCGACTTTATTTGTCTGCTCGACCGAGCAGGAGCGGCTCATTCAAGTGCTGATGCCCATTTTCGGCAAAATCCACAATTGTAGAGCAAAGTAAAGCGCTAACACGCCAATAATCACTAACAGGTCCACTTTAATTTTCACCGTTACCTGTTCAATACTATCGGGAACCGATCGGCTTCTACTCCGTCTCCACCCATGAGCGTGCCATAGACCTTTAGCGCAGCATAGAGCGCGAGCGTGACAAAGAGGTAGATGGAAAATGACAGAAATGGTTCCCACAAAGCTTGATCGGGTAGTCTCGCAGTTCTTTTACTGCACGGCGGCGCTATCGGCCCCAATTGCGCAAAAATTCTGCGAATTCCGGAATTTGGTTTTTTGAAAGCTGCTTCGTCGAGGAAGAGAAAAATTTCCGCAGCCCTTGCGCAAATTCCGTTTCTCCTGCTAACAAATCAGCAAACTGGCCAAACCACTGTATCTGCTCAACGCCACCAATAATTTGATTGAATTCGTCTACTTTTTTCTGGTCGAAACTATCTGCAGTGGCAGTCGATAGAAAGTCTTTGGATTTTTCAAACAACTCAGCATTTGCTGTTCCCAAGCTGTGAGCCAGCAACGGAAACTTTTGCAGAAAGCGAACCAGATCTTCTTTCGAGTCAAACCAACTGAAATTGCCGGCGCCTCCGCCTGCCGAACCCGGGGTATCGTCGTAAGCAAAGAAGCCCCAGGAATAAGAGAAAGGTTCGCGTTCGAACGATTTCTCGAATTCAATTTCGAGCTCCTCATATTTGACACCAGCGTACATACGGTCCTCCAACGGTCCAGACTTTAGAACAACTTCCATAGAAGCACTATCTCAAAGGCAAAAAGGAAAACAAGCAACGAAAAACATAGTGGAGACACCCAAGTGGGCGTCTCCTTTTTGGGAAACAGCCACAGAGTAAAAGCCTTAATCAAAAGCGGCATGGTTACCCATGTCGTCAGGGCAACGCTGATAGAATTGCCGATGAAGTTAGCGACTGCCGGGTTCAAACCGTGCAAGTGCGGGTTCAAGAAGCGAATCTCGAGCATGACGACTGGATACAATCCGAAAAGTACCAGCATCGCAGTTTTCCAATTTGGCGGTCCTTTCTGCCCCGTCTCCTCTGCAGGGAACCAGCCGGGAAACGACCCCAATACCGATTGATAATCAGTGGAATTCACCACTGGTTCGGCTAGTGTCAAAAGCTTCTTTCTTTCGTCCGAAACGAACCATTCATCTAAGGCATCCGGCGAATCGAATCGAATCAATGTTGTCCAGAGCCCCGGCGTTTTCTTTGTAGGTGGTTGCAGATAAACGCCGCGATAACCTCGCCGTCTCGCCTGGGCCGATTGGAACTCTCTCTCGAACTCGTGATAAGTTGACTCCTGACCGGGTTTTACATTGGTGACAATTGCCACTGCGACACTACCTATGGTGCCAAAGTTAGAACTTACGGACTCAGTCAAGGAGATTTTGTTTTCATTGATCTTTGGTGCCAATTCTTCCAACAATTTCAGACGGTCCGAATTCGTTTGCCACTCTGTGACTAATCGAGGCTCGTAAAATCGCTGCACCAAAGTCCACACCTTCTCATCGGGCAAGCTCGGCGGAATGACCTCCGCGGACAAAACCGCTCCGCTGCCCACACCCACCATCATTAGACGAGTAAGCCAATCAACATGCTGGCCAGCGTCACCACTATTCACCGACATTTTTGTCAGATGAACGGTACTGTCCGCTGATTGCAGAGATTGTGCGGAAAATTGAGTCATATCTCCCTTACCATTGAAAGAGCGTTAAGTATGCCAAGTTATCAGTTGAAATCGCAACAGGCAGAGCGCCAAAATCAAAACTTTTTTTGGCGCCTGCTCGTGTCCTTGAGAACGCGTGTGAATTTCTTGTGTAAACGCAGTTATGATCTATCAATATTGTCCTTGGCCGCCCCCACGCGGTTGAAAAGTGCCGGCAGCGTGACGACTTTGCGGCAACCGACTAAAATGCTGGTGTCATGAACCGATAATGTCCGGACACCCTTGCCTTTGATGCAACGAACCAAGACTTTCCCGTCAAGCAAAACATTGCTCGCTTTGTACGCGTGCGTGTTGCTTTTTTTGGCAGCAATTGTCTGGTGGCAGGGCATGAATCAACCGGCCAAAACTAATTATCCGGACTTTTTGCGATACTACCTTTTCTCGCAATTGATAAATGGGGCCGAAGGCGGCAAGATTTATGATCATGCGGCGGAACAAGCGGTGTTCGACAAGTTTCTTGGAG
>JADYYD010000123.1 GCA_020853845.1 Candidatus Melainabacteria bacterium | reverse complement strand
GAGCAGTCGTGAGCATGAAGGAAGTGCTCGGCAAACCGATTGTTTTCCTCGGACTGTCTTTGCCCGAGCACGGCTACCATGCCATTAATGAGAACTTCGATTGGCAGCAGGCTTCCGGCGGCATGAAAATGTTTGTTTCGTACTTCGAGCGCCTGGCGAAGATCAAATAGAATAAAAGAAATTAGGGCAGAGCACTACAATCCGAGCTTTTTCTCGATTGCGGACAGTCTGGCGTCCAGTCGTGTATATATTGCCTCGAACATTGGAGCAACCAGATTAACGATCTGGTCAGTGCTTGTATCCATTCGTTGCTCGAGCTTATCAACTCGTTGTTCGAGATTGCCCACTCTCTGTTCGAGCTTGTCCAACCGCTCATCAATTTGATCAAGTCTTTCCCTTGTTTCTGCTCGAAAACCGTCAATCTTCAATGTTAAGGTATCGAATCGTGCATAGACATCAAAATCCATGTCGCATTTCAGTCTAGACAGCCCAGACTTTAATTCTTTCATTTGTTTGGTCACTCTTGTGGTTGAGCTTCTTAGCTTGGATTCCAAGGACTTAATTGTAGATTTCATCGCACTTACTCCAGACAGTCTCTGAATGTAAATACGTAGTTGAGAGCGAAAAAGTTCAATTACTGAACAACATCAGAGTCGGTCGGATGTGCCCAAGAGGTCGAACTGTATATGCGGCTTTTTGAAATCTAATTGGGGTAATTGTTGCGCGTTTTATTCTGAATTGCCTTAAACAGCACTATGCTTTCGACTGGCTCTAGTACTCAGGTTTGTAGTTTCGAACTTACATCTGTGATTCGATGAGTGCAACTGCCTGGCACGCAATTGCTTCACCTTCGCCAATAGGTCCAATGCGTTCCATTGTTTTTGCTTTGACGCTGACTTGATCCAGCTCGATGCGCATTGCTTTGGCTAGATTGGCTCGCATGGCATCGTAATAGGGGGACATTTTTGGAAACTCGCAAATGATGGTGGCATCAACATTTTGCACGTAGAACATTTTTCCATCGAGCAAATCGACCACGTAATTCAAGAAATCGATGCTGTTTGCGCCTTTGTGTTTTTCATCGCCCGGCGGAAAGTGCACGCCGATATCACCGAGGCAAGCGGCGCCGAGCAGGGCATCGACGATTGCGTGAGTGAGGGCGTCGCCATCTGAATGACCTTGAAGCCCTTTTTCGAAAGGGATGGTTACGCCGCCCAAAATAAGCGGTAGGCCTTCGACGAGTCGGTGAATGTCAAAGCCGGTTCCCACTCTCATATCTTCAGCCATCAGCGCTCACCTGCTGTGAATTAGTTATTGGTCTTATTCGGCGATTTCCATGATTACGTGATCCGTATCCACGGTGTCGCCTTGTTTTGCAGTGACGGTGGACACTTTTCCTGCAATTGGTGCCACCACTTCAGATTCCATTTTCATGGCTTCGAAAATCAGAAGTTTCTGCCCTTGCGTGACGGTGTTTCCAATCTCAACCAGCAGTTCTTTAACAACACCGTGCATCGGCGCTTTCACTTTTCCTGAGCCGCTGCCGCCTTTGTCTGCGCTTTTGCTGGGGCGTTCCATTGAGCGAGCGGATGTTTTCGCCGGACCGCCCGATCTAGCCACTGCCTTGCCTGGAGCAACCAGTTCGTGAACAGCTACTTTGTATGTCTTCTGGTCTACTTCTACTTCGAAATTAAAGGGACCAACCTTTTCCGGGGTGCTCAGTCCGTGTCCGTTGTTTGAAGACGGCGATGTCGCGATTGAAACGGACGGAGTACTTGATGATGGCACTGCCGATGGTGCGGTGGGTTTTGGGGCTTTCGCAGCGAAGTCCTTCATGAATTCGGATTCTATGTAAGTAGTCCACGTTTCCGCGTTGATGAATTTTGGATCTTCCAGTTCTGCCAGATGGAAAGGAATAGTCGTTGCGATGCCCTCGATTTTGAATTCTTGGAGGGCGAGCTTCATTCTGTCGATAGCTTCGTTTCTGTCTCGTCCCCAGACGATCAATTTTGCCAAAAGAGAATCGTAAAACGGAAGAACTTGATAGCCGCTGTAGCAGGCGCTGTCCACTCGCACCCAGGGCATGCGCGGCTCAGCGAAATTCTTCACTGCGCCAGGTGCTGGCATGAAGTTTTTGAACGGGTCTTCAGCGTTGATGCGACATTCAATCGAATGTCCGCGGAAGGAAACTTCTTCTTGCTTGACGCTCAATTTCTCGCCGTTAGCGATGCGGATTTGTTCTTTGACGATGTCGATGCCAGTCACATATTCGGTAACAGGGTGTTCGACCTGAACTCTGGTGTTTACTTCCAGGAAGTAGAAATCGTCGCCGGAGACCAGCAGTTCAAACGTCCCTGCTGATGTGTAGCCGAGAGACTGAGCGCCTTTTACTGATGCGGCGAGCAATTTTTCTCTGACTTTCGGATTCAATTTTGCCGCCGGAGATTCTTCGATCAGTTTTTGGTGGCGGCGCTGCGTCGAGCAATCGCGCTCACCGAGATGAATGACGCTGCCATGTTCGTCGCCCAAAATTTGCACTTCGATGTGACGCGGCTTGTCGAGATATTTCTCGACGTAGACTTCGCCGCTTCCAAAATAGCTGGCGCCTTCACGTTGCGCCGCAGTGAATGCCGCTTCTGCCTCTGACTCGTTGCGCACGACTTTCAAGCCGCGACCGCCGCCGCCCGCCGATGCTTTAATTGCGATCGGATATCCGTACTTTGCTCCCAATTTTTTTACTTCATCAGCAGAATTTACAGGATCCGTGGTGCCGGGAACCACGGGCACGCCTGCTGCTTCCATCGCTCTTCGCGATTCGACTTTAGAGCCCATGCGATGAATGATGTCAGGTTTCGGACCGATGAATTTGATGCCTGCCTCGGCGCAGCTTCTTGCAAAATCAGGATTTTCGGAAAGAAAACCATAGCCCGGATGCACAGCGTCGGCGCCGCAAGATTTTGCAACTGACACTACCTGCGCGGCATCGAGATAGACTTTGTGTGGCTGTCCTTCGAGTTGAAAGGCTTCGTCTGCAAGACTGACGTGGCGACTAAATTTGTCCGGTTCGGAATAGATAGCGACGGTTTTTATACCCATCTCGCGGCAGGCAGTTATGACTCGCACTGCAATTTCCGAACGGTTAGCGATGAGAACTTTCTTGATCATGGCGAAGAGTGTTTCCTCAGGGGACAGTTGATCCAGCCGCAATGTCTGAACTGGGAATAAAACCCTACCAAATAATGTAGGTTTATCCTCAATTCGAAATGTTCTATTGATGTCAAGCGTCACGAGCTGAGCATTTCTAGGGTGGTAGGATGTTCCATTGTTTTCGCTTGTTAGTGTTGGGAGGGTGCAAAGGTAATGGCAACCGGGTCAGGTATAACGACTGTTTTCATAGCCGGAAGTGGCTTCATGGGTACAGGCATCGCTTTTCTTATCGCCACAAGAACTAAAGCGAAGGTTTATATCTACGACATTTCCAAATCTGCATTGCGCAAAGCAAACGAGAACATAGAGAAGTACGGACGAACTTCGATCGATAAGAAAATTTTGGATCCGGAAGATGTTGCCGATGCACAAAGAAGAATCGTCAACACCGAGCGGCTGCAGGACGCCGTCTACTGCGATCTGGTCATAGAGGCGATTGCCGAGGATCTTGACGTCAAGCAAAAACTTTTCAGAGAGTTGGACGAAATTTGTGACCCGAAAACGATTTTCGCATCCAACACCAGCTCGCTTTCCATCACCTCGATCGCTGCCGCTACTAAACGTTCCGACCGCGTCATGGGCATGCACTTCTTTTCTCCCGCCCATGTGATGAAGCTTGTCGAGCTCATCCCCGGCTTCGACACATCCGACGCGACCACGTCGACCATCACTAAGTTCGGTGAAGAGTTGGGCAAAACTCTGATTCGCTCTAAAGACATGCCTGGTTTTATCACCACCCGTCTGGGATTGTGTTTGATAAACGAGGCTGCCTTTGCGCTAATGGAGGGGCTTTCCACTCCCGAAGATATCGATCAGGGCATGAAACTCGGATACAACCATCCGATGGGACCGCTCGAATTGGGCGACTTTGTCGGACTGGATATTGTGTTGCACGTTATGGAAGTGCTTCAGGAAGGCTTCGGCGACCCGAAGTATCGTCCTTGCCCGGTAATCAAACAGCTCGTCAATGCCGGTCACTTAGGACGCAAAACCGGGCGCGGTTTTTACGTCTACGCGCCCAAAGAGCCCAAGAAATAGGTCTATCCCCCGATTCTGGCGAGCAACCGGGCATTAGTGCTATTGTTTGTTTTGGAGCGTTGCCGCAACGTTCAGGCGTCTGGAATTTGAAGGCAGGGGTTCTGTCCGCCCCAACCACGAGTCAACTTAGACTTTGAGCCGCCCCATACTATTTGCTGCTGCTATTTGCCTGTGCGCGCAGGGGGCTACCGCCTTGGTCGCAAGCGCGGAACCTGTGGCCGTGAAAATGGTAGGGCTGGCGCGCGACTCGCGCGAAAGTCTCTGGGAGCGGTATAACAAGTCCGGCAAGAAAGCGCTCGATGTGGGTGACTACGATCGAGCCAAACTGATGTTCGACCTGGCCTTAATCGAAGCCAAGAAAAATTCGGACGAAAACAAAAACGGCTCAGGCACCAATGATCCTACTTTGCGAATCGCGGCAGCGACGAACAATCTGGCGGAGTCGCACAGGCTGCTCGGCGAGTATAAAGAAGCCGAGGCGCTCTTCAAAGAAGCTCTTGCCTTGAAAGAAAAAGCTCTCGGAGAAGAGAACATGTCGGTGGCGAACACCATCAATAATTTGGCGATGCTGTATCAAAACATCGCCAATTACAGCGAAGCCGAAAAGCTTTATAAGAAAGCACTGGCGATCGAAGAAAAAGTGTCATCGCAAGAGAATGCGCCTATTGCCAGCAGTTTGAACAACCTGGCGGCGTTTTACGATCAGCAGGGACGTTATGCAGAAGCCGAAGCAATGTACAAACGCTCGCTTTCGATCAAAGAGCGTTTGCTGGGACCGGCGCATCGCGACACTGCTTCATGCGTGAGCAACCTCGGCTTGCTGTATCTGCATAAGAAGGAATACGACAAAGCAGAGTCTTTCTACAAACGCGCTTTGAGTATTCGCCAAAGCACTCTTGGTGCGGCGCATCCGCTGGTGGCAGCAGAGATGTCACATTTGGCTGAGCTTTATCGCGTCGAGAAAAAGTACGATCAAGCCGAGCCGCTTATGGAAAAAGCAATGACTCTCTATGAAAAGAAGCTGGGCATCAATAATCTGGACGCCGCTATGTGCATGTTCAATCTTGGTTGTCTCTATCGAGACGAAGGAAAATTGAAGAAAGCCGAGCCTTTGTTTCGCAGGACACTGGGAGTGCGAGACAGGCTGCTGGGGGCTTCGCACCCGCAGACTTTGATGGCGATGAAAGATTACGCGGATCTTTTGAAGAAGCTTGGACCGGAAAAAGAACAGCAAGCAAAGGAATTGGATGCGCGCTGGAAGTCGCTGAAAACTCAATCGGAAAAGGAAGCGAAGTCGGGCAGAGCAAAGGTAAAGCCGAAACCTTCCGAGCGCAATCTCGATTAGAGCAAATCAGCAGAAAAAACAGTCGGCACCAAATATGGTTATTTGGTCAGCAGCTCAGGCGTGGAAGTCTCGAACACTGTGAGCCCTTCAATCGGCATGGCATCAGCCGTTGCTTCACTCGTTTGCGGCTCGATGGTCTTGTGTGTGTTGACCACATAGTGGCGCCCTTTCCAGGAAACGTTATTGCCCGACAAGACCAGATATGCAGATCGCAAATAGATTGCCGTTACCATCACGCAACCGAGCGGCAACAAGAAGAAGTGATACCAGTGCGTTCCTTCGTAATACTGTTTTGTGCGGCCGAACCAGGCACCCATAAAGATGAATTCGACAGCTACAAGGGGGGCTATATAAAGGAAGATGTGCGGAGGATTGCCTGCAGCGACTCCCTGACAGAGAATGGCTAAATGTATGAAAGGCGAGATGATGGCGCCGTTTATCAAAAGCAAAATCATTGCCAGATAGACGAGTCGGCATTCTATTAATGCATAGGCGTTCTTGGTCCAGCCGTACCAGAGTGATTCCAGATCTTGGTACATGCGGACACTGTAAAGCGTGCAGCCATCCGCCGCATTGATGTGAAAACCGCTTCCTTTGACACGCTGGGCGAGCATGATGTCGTCGAGGATCTGATCGTGCACTGCTCTGTGCGTTCCGACGGTTTCGTACGCATTGCGCGAGATAAGGATGTACTGACCGTAGGCGTATGCTCTTACGTGATTGGGATCGTTGACGCTGTTGAGCGGATCGCCGGCGAGAAATGAGCCGAGCAAAACAGGCGATACGACTTGCTCCCAGAATGTTTTCAATTCCTGCATGGGCATGAAGCTGACCATATCGACTTTGTTGATGATGGCATAATCGACGGCGAGGCGCAGTGAATGCGGCTGATGGCAGGTATCTGCATCGGCGAAGACGAGCCAGTTGCCTGTGGCGTGCGGGTAGGCCTGGACGAGCGCGTTGCACTTTCCAATCCAGCCGGTGGGCGTTTCGCGACCTTTTACAAACTTGATGTGCGGGTATCGGTCGGCGATTTCTTGGATGATTTCGCCGGTTTTGTCAGTGGATCGATCGTCGATGATGACGATTTCGTAGTTGGGATAGTCTTGCCGCGCAAGGGATTCCAGGCATCGCGCAATTTTGGTTTCTTCGTTGCGGGCAGGAATGATCACCGAAACGAAAGGCAATTGCTCGACAGGAATGATGGGCGTGCCGACGCGGCGAAAGAGTGCCAGAAAAACATGCGTGAGCCCTGTCAGGCACACAATCAACATCGTGGTCAGAAAGACTATGGTGAAGGTACTCATGGCTTTCTGTATCCGCGCGGACTGCGATTGAGAATGGGTAAGTTCGGCAAGTTCAAGCTGAGATATTACCATTGGAAAGGGGCTGTCAGAGAAGCCTGAAATTCTTTTGCACTGAAGTGTTTTGAGTTTGGTAAATCGAATTTAATAGAGCTGAAGCTGAATCCAGCGCCGCTTTACCGGGTTGTCAGTTGTTTAGACAAATGGAAGAATGGGTCGTTATAAGTAGTCTCCGGTTATCCTAAGTAGTGATTAGGTGACCTCAAACAGGCGACATACCGACTCTATGACCAATCGCACACTTCTTATCTCGCTGTTCTTAGGAATTTGCATTGGAGCGTGGGCCCTGGACCGATGGGTGCTGGGTGGATCAGCGCTCAACCTCCTTTTGGCATCGATTGTGGCTATTTCCGCTACCCATATCGTATGGCTGTTGGCGGTGCAAGTGAAGTGGCACAGAGAGCGGCGGGAGCATCCATTTCAGGTGCCGGAACTTGATTGGGCGCCCTACATTAATATCTTTGTTTCTGCCAAGAATGAATCACGCGTTATCGAGTCGTGCGTTCGCAATCTTTTTAAAATCGACTATCCAAATTTCGATGTCTGGGTAATCGATGACCAGTCCACCGACAATATGCTTGAGATTCTTCAGCGCTTGCAGGGTGAGTTTCCGCGTCTTAACATTCTTTCGCGCACTCCCGGTTCGGTGCCCGGCAAGTCGGCTGCCCTGAACGAATGCCTGCCTTTGTGCAAAGGCGAGATTGTGGCAGTGTTCGATGCCGATTCTTTTGTAAAGCCTGATTTCTTCCGTATCGTTGTCCCGCTGCTTAAAGACGATGAAGTGGGCGCCGTGCAGGCTCAAAAGAAGATTTACGAACATCAAGAAGGATTTCTGGTCGATTGCCAGGCTTCCGAATATGCATTCGATACCTGTCTGCAGATGGGTCGCACGCTGGTTGGCGGAGCGGTCGAACTGCGCGGTAACGGTCAATTGGTCAAGCGTGCAGCCCTCGTAGACGTGGGCGGCTGGAACAACAATTCCATTACAGACGACCTGGATTTGAGCATGCGCTTGCTCATTCACCGTTACGACATCAAGTTCTGCCCGGATACGGCGGTATTCGAGGAAGGCGTTGTTAATTATCGTGCTCTTTTCCGGCAGCGCAGACGCTGGGCAGAGGGCAGTATTCGCCGCTATCTCGACTACATCATTCCTTTGCAGTTTCCGTCTCATGCGTCTCTGGTCGAGCGATTCGACATACTTTCGTTCCTCGTCGAATTCGCCTGGCCTGCGCTCACCTTCCTTGCCGTCACGCAAGCAGTCAATGACACTCTGCACGGTGTTCCCAGCGATGCACCCCTGCTCGCTGCTGTGACTATTTTTGCGCTGATCACCATATTCGTTCCGCTCTTCGCCGGGCTGCGTTTTTACCGCAAGGACCTGTCACCATGGGCAGCATTCGTGAATGCGTTTATCGTGAATTCCTACATCTTCGCGCTCTGGTCGCCCTGCGTCGTTGTCTCCATCTGGCAGATTATGTTTCGCAGCAAAGCCTCTGCCTGGAAGCCCACTCAGCACTTCGGCAGCGTAGAACATCAAAGCCAGCTAACCGACGCCGGACAATCCGTGTAGTTCGTCAATTGGCAATGTGCTGAATTTATATGCATTCGCGCTTGGCTTGTTAGAACGGCGCGTATCCTAATGACCATATAGCCAGGCTGCGAATGTAATCCGGCGCCAAGAGTCCGCAACCAAATACGGTGGCACCAAGCAGTATCGATTCTGCTGCCGAGCGCACTGAAATTCTTATGCTTGCTGCGCCATGCAACATGCGGAAAGAACCGGCTATGAGACCGCAAAGATGGATTCCACGCGCTATCTGGCGGATCAGGAGCGCTAATTCTTTTGGACAAAGAACGGAGATGGCGAATTGCGACGGCTGATACGAATTGATCATGTCGCCTTTGTAAAACCTCGCACTCATGAGCTCTCGAACAGGATGTCCGACGTCTCGCGAGTAAGGCGCCATCAGTTTGTG
>JADYYD010000122.1 GCA_020853845.1 Candidatus Melainabacteria bacterium | reverse complement strand
GACCCGCACATCAAGGCGGCGAATCTGATCGGCATTGTGAAGGCTGGCGCGCTTAACTGTGGTTCCCGCCAATTTCACAGGCGAAAGAATGGCTACCGGCGTGACGGCGCCGGTTCTGCCGACATCGAATTGGATGTCTTCCAGAACGGTCTCGGCTTCTTCCGGAGGGTATTTGAAAGCGATCGCCCAGCGCGGGCTGTGGGACGTTGCACCAAGTGCGTTCCATAAAGAACGTTGGTCGAGTTTTACGACGACTCCGTCGGTCTGGTAGTCGAAAGTATGCCGCTTATCGTCGATGTCGCGGCAAAATGCTTTCACTTCATCGATGCCGACTGCGACCTTGCTGTGCTTCTCAGTCGGAAAACCGAGCAATTTCAGAAGCTCGAGTTCAGAATAATGATCGGGCGGATCGACCATTTCATTGTCGGTGACAAAGGCTGTATAAACAAACAGAGAAAGTTTGCGCTTAGCAGTTTTTCGAGGATCTTTCTGGCGCAGCGAACCGCTGGCCGCATTGCGCGGATTGGCAAAAGTCGGATCGCCTTCATCCGACAAAGCCTGATTCAGCGATGTGAAACTGCTGACAGGCATATAGACTTCGCCGCGCACTTCGAGCATTTGCGGAACTTTGAGCAAACCGCCTGAATAGGTCATCGCCTGTGCGTTCAGCTCTTTGGGAAGAGATGATATCGTTTTCAAATTATGGGTGACGTCTTCTCCGACCTCGCCATTACCCCTGGTGGCACCTTCAACGAACTTGCCGTCTTTATAGGTGAGAGCGATCGACAGACCGTCGATTTTGAGCTCGCAGACATACTTCAGCTCCTTGAGCTGTTCTTCACTCAGTTCGAGACCTCTGCCCAATCGCTCCGCCCACTTGTCCAGATCTTCTTCCGACATGGCGTTGGCCAGACTGAGAAGTGGAACGCGATGCCTGACTTGAAGAAATTCCGTCGATGGCGCAGCACCGACTTTCTGGGTAGGACTGTCAGGCGAGAAGTACTCAGGATGTTCTTTTTCAAGGCGCTCAAGTTCGTGAAACAATTCGTCGAAATCGGCGTCCGAGAGCTCCGGGCTATCAAGCACGTAATACTGAAAGCGGTGATGCTCCACTTCCTTGCGGAGCTTTTCGATTGTTTCCCGCATGTCGAGATTGAGTTGCTTGCTCACCGTTTAACCCTCGAAGACTTCGATAGACCGGAAAAAAGGTACGAAATCATGTGAAATCTCGTACCTTTTTCAGTCTTGAACTTATTCGAGACCTTCGCGCGAAAGGATGACGGCATCACCTTGTGCGGTGCCCGAGCAGATTGCGGCAGCGCCGAGTTTTGCTCCGCGCTTCTTCATTTCCATCGCCAGGGTGAGCAAGATTCTTGCTCCGCTGGCGCCGATCGGGTGACCGAGCGCGATGGCTCCGCCGTTGACATTGACCTTCTCTTCAGGAATTCCCAGCATGCGCATCGATTTCAATGCAACCGATGCAAAGGCTTCGTTGATTTCCATCAGTTCGAGATCTTTGGCTTCCAGACCGGCTTTCTTCAAAGCTTTTTCCGTAGCCAGAGCAGGAGTTGTTGCCAGGTAAGGTACGTCTTGCCCGATGGAAGCATGAGAAACGATCTTGGCGAGTGGCTTGAGACCGAGTTCTTTAGCTTTGTCGGCGCTCATGATCAAGAGCACTGCGGCACCGTCATTGACACCAGGAGCATTGCCTGCGGTTACAGTTCCTTGCTCCCAGAATACCGGCTTGAGTTTTGCCAATGCTTCGATATTAGTGTCGGCACGCGGTCCTTCGTCCGTCGTGATTTGCTTTTCTTCTTTGCCTTTCTTCACCGATACGGGCATGATTTCTTCAGCGAAACGTCCTTTGGAAGCAGCCTCCAGCGATTTGAGGTGGCTTCTCAATGCCCAGGCATCCTGGTCTTCGCGAGTGATGCCGAATTCTTCGGCGACTTTGGCGCCATGAACCGCCATGTGCACGTTAGTGACAGGACATTCCAGACCGTCGTGAATCATCGAATCTTGGAATTGAACGTGACCCATTCTCTTGCCGAAACGGGCCGCATTTGCGTCTACAAAGTAGGGAGCCTGGCTCATCGATTCCATGCCGCCGGCAATGATGATTTCGCCGTCATTGGCGCGGATTCTGAGATCTCCCAGAGTGACAGCGCGCATTCCGGAGGCGCAGACTTTGTTGATGGTGGTCGATTCGCAGGTGTTAGGCAAACCGGCCTTCAAAAGAGCCTGGCGAGAAGGAATTTGTCCGCAGCCTGCTTGCACGACCTGCCCGAGAATGACTTCGTCAATTGCTTCGCCTTTTAGCTTGTTGCGTTTGACCAGCTCCGCGATAAGTGAGGCAGCCAGATCTACCGCCGATACATTGCTAAGCGCGCCGCCGAGTTTTCCAAAAGGAGTGCGCAAACCGTCTACGATTACTGTCTCAACCATTTTCAGCGAACCTCATAAATGTGCGGGCGCCGCGCTCCAGTCAGCGGGCAATTCAGTTAAATCGTACATTTCATGGAGCGCAAACCTCCAACCCATCACTATTTGTTCAATTTCCGGAAAAGCTCGTGCCGGTAAAGCGGAGGCAGTTAATCAAATACGGGTATAGATACCAAGAGAGGTCGACTTATACATGACCGGCTGAGAACGTGCCCGCAGTAGGTATGATTGAGAAGACCCGAAAGGCGCTCCACGCTTAAGAATGGCACCCGCCCGCTCCCCAAACAGGAAGGACCGACAAATGAAATCCTTTGGCAACCGCGGGGGTGGCCCGGAGAAACAGCCCGGAAAGCCGATGGGCAGACCGCCGCAAGGTCAGCGCCCAGCCGCAAGACCCTACCTCAACGAGAATTATCAGCAAGACGAAAATCAGTCTCCCGCCCAATTCCCCAGTCAGCAGGGAGCGCAGCAGGGATACCCGCAAGGCAATCAGCAAAATTACCAGCAGGGTTATCAGCAACAAGGCTATGCGGAACAGGACCAGTGGCAGGAAGGCGACAGTGAAGGCGCCGCCGTCAGGATAGAGCCCGGCAAGCGCGCAGGCGCCCTGCTTATCGACTTTGTTTGCGCGTATTTTATCGGCGTGCTTTTGTCCGTACCCCTGACATTCGTGCCGTTTTTGAACCAATTCCTGAATACGACTTTCGTATTGCCATTTATCGTACTTTTCAAAGATTCGCTGTTTAACGGTCGCGGCTTCGGAAAGAATCTCATGGGATTGCAAGTGGTTGATGCTCGGACCGGCAGACCCTGCACCATCGCCCAATCTTTCAAGCGCAACATAATTCTGGTTGCCCCCTATCTCGTGCTCTTGATTGTCCAGATACTGATTGCCGTTCTTCACCTGGTCAATCTGCCTTTCCCCTGGTGGCAGCAGGCTCACAAGATGATCGGCGATTCCATCACCGGCTTGATATACATCGTCGGAATGGTCTATGTAGCGGTCGTTTTGCCCATGGAGTGCTATCGGGCCTGGCGCCGTCCTGACAGCCTGAGAAAGGGCGACGAGCTGGCAGGGACGATGGTTGTCGACTCGGCGATGGATTTTTCCAACCCGTTGCCAAGATAGAAACAGCGAAAGCCAAGCGTTAGTCAAGAAGGGCATTGGGCTTAACAAGCTGGTATGTCCTGACTATTAGTTGCTACCATTTATGCTGCAATTTCTAGCTGCCCGCTATCTGAGTGGACTGCCGGTATTTATCGTGCCTACCCGGCATGAGCAATCAAGACCTCAATTCCGGCAATAGTTCAACAAGAGGTTATTTCGGATGACGCACCCGTCAAAAACAGCCTACTTATGGGGCCCGGTATCCAGCTTTTCTGGACCGCTGGCGGCCACCCTGGTGACGAGGGGTTGGACTGTGCACATTCCGACAAAGTCTTCGCTCAATCTTTTCAGCCTGTCTCCGCTCGATTTGCGCTCGTCGGCTCGCGGTGCTTTAGAACAAGCATTCGGCGGACGCGAAAAGTTTCGCATGTTCCAAGATCGCATCAAGTTTATCGATCAAGCGGAAGGCGCAAAGTCGGGCACCGCATATGATGCTGTAATTTTCTGCGGGCTGCCGCCCAATTTCGACGAACCGAGAGTGCCGAGAGCTCCATGGGCAGCCACCGAATTGCCGTCGTTGCTGAAGTACTTCAAAGAGCAGCCGATCTTCGTCATCTCATCCATTTGGGGTGGAGTGCAAACAGACGGAGTGGTGCCGGAAGAATGCGAATTCGAACGTCGCAAGCCAACCAGCCATTTTGAAAGTATTTGCCAGCAATACGAAAACAAAGTCATGGAGGCGCTCGAGAAGTCGGAAGCGCCCTGGTATTTGATTCGCCTTCCTCTTATAGCTCCGGATTCTCAATCGGCGGATTTCGTCAATTACTCGGGACCGCTTACTCTCATTCGCGAACTGGCTCTTTTGCATCGCCACAATGAAGCGAAGAATAACAACAGCAGCCAGCAGAAGGGCGAACTAAAGGTTTCCTACAACCCTGATTACACTCTCTGGTTCTCACCTTCCGATCAGGTGGTAAGCACTTTCTGCCGCTATCTTGAAGACGAATCAAGACCGCGTGTTTTAAACCTGGTTTCTACCGAGTCTACATTGAACAGAGAATGGCTCTCGGCGCTGGCTACGGAGATGGGCTTCAACACCGTGGTTGAAAGCGAGAAAGACTCACTCAATTTGCCTGGCGTTCTGCGCAAAATGTTGAATGACAATTTGCAAGTAAAAACTCGCAACCTGTTCGAGGTGGCGGGACGTTATGGAATAGCGCGCGCGCGCATGGACAACAATTACTTCCACAATGTCGCTGAAAAAGCGGAGCTGACAGGCTGGGGAGTGCCTCAGGACAAGGAAAAGCGAAAACTATTCAAGTTTACCGAGCGACTGGCCGCCTACTATTTTGAAGAATTCATTCCGCAGCATTTCGACGAGGGATTGCTCAAGCGCGCCACTTCCAACGGCACCACTATCGGTTTCATCATCAAAGATGCCGACGGTCTTGGCTGGATACTGCGAGCCAGAAAAGGCAAAGCCGTAGTGGAACGTTTCGATCCTGAAGACGAGCGCCCGCGCATCTGTTTTCATCTGACATCGAAAACCATGTCACAGATGATTCAGAGCAAATTGCCCATGCACCGCGCCTTGCTTTTGCGCGAGATCGAAGTGGAAGGACCGCTGTTGCACGCACTGAAAGTGGCAAATACGATAGAGCAGTTCTTGAAAGAACATCCTCTGGGCGAAGCTCAAATTCTCGAATTACAAGAAGCGCACTAATTAATTAGCGACTGCGTGTTTGGTTTTTATAGACGAGATCAAGTTCACCATTTCAATGGCAGCCATGGCAGCGTCGCAACCCTTGTTGCCGGCTTTTGTTCCGGCTCGCTCAACCGCCTGCTCGATGGTTTCGCAGGTCAAAACACCAAAGATTGTCGGAATGCCGCTGTCCATGGACAGCCTTGCAATGCCGGATGTAGCTTGACCGGCAACATGATCGAAGTGAGGGGTGGAGCCTCTAATCACCGCTCCCAAACAAATGATCGCATCATAGGCCTCCGTCTGCGCAGCGTATTTCGCCACCAGCGGAATTTCGAATGCACCTGGGCACCACATCACGTCGACATCGCCGAGATCGGCGCCATGACGGCGCAGCGCATCGAGCGCGCCTTCCAGCAAACGCTCGGTAATGAAATCATTGAAGCGGCTGACGACGATTGCAAACTTGAGACCTGTCGCGATGAGACGACCTTCGACAACGCGAGGTTTAGAATCGGCACCGAAGTTGCCATTTTCATCATTGCGGCGAGCCATGCGCTTCTCCTTTTACAATCCGGTCAGTTTACAGTTCGTCAGGCGAATCGCCGGCGATTGAATTAAGAGAGAAACCAGCCGGAGTCAGTTTCTCCTGCCAATTCTTCTCGAGTCCTTCCAGCCAGTGCCCCATCTTTTCTTTCTTCGTAAGCAGGTATTGCAAGTTGTGGCTGTTGCAGGCAGCGGGCAATCCGACGCGATCGGAGATGGTTAGACCATAACCTTCCAGCCCGACGATTTTGCGCGGATTGTTGGTGATGATGCGAACGGAAGTAAGTCCCAGGTCGCACAATATCTGCGCGCCCACACCATAATCACGCAAATCGGGCTTGAAGCCGAGCGATTCATTAGCTTGAATGGTGTCCTGTCCTTTGTCTTGCAATTGGTAGGCGCGAATTTTATTGAGCAGACCTATGCCTCGACCCTCTTGTCTCAAATAAACAAGAACGCCGTTATCATGCTGGGCGATCATGGCCATTGCCGCTTCCAACTGCGGTCCGCAGTCGCAGCGCAGGCTGGCGAAAACATCACCGGTCAGACATTCGCTGTGCACGCGGATTAAAACGTCTTTTTTGTCGGACAGATCACCTTTTACGAATGCCAGATGCTCCTGCCCATCTAAAGTGTTTCTGTAGGCATGCACCTGAAAAGTGCCGTATGCGGAGGGAAACTCGGCTGTAGCGACTCGCTCGACAAAGCGCTCGCGCTTAAGACGATAAGCAATCAGTTGAGCGATATTGATAAATTTGATGCCGTGCTTTTTGCAAAACTCGCGCAATTGCGGAACGCGTGCCATTGTGCCGTCGGCATTCATGATTTCGCAAATGACACCGGACGGATTCAAGTCAGCCATGCGAGCCAGATCGACTGCTGCTTCGGTATGTCCGGCGCGCTGCAAAACACCGCCCGGCTTGGCGATAAGAGGTGACACGTGACCGGGGCGGCGCAAGTCGGAAGGCTTGCACATAGAGTCGACGGCGACGCGAATTGTTGTCGCTCTGTCGTATGCGCTGATGCCGGTCGTGACACCGAATTTGGTATCAGCATCAACAGTGATTGTAAAGGCAGTGGACTGAGACTCGGTGTTGTTATCCACCATCATGGGCAAGTCGAGCTGCTTTGCCTTCTCTTCGGTCAGCGCCAGGCAGACCCAACCGCGTGCTTCGGTGACAAGAAAATTGATCATGGCCGGCGTGACCAGTTCGGCGGCGCAAATCAGATCGCCTTCATTCTCTCGACTTTCATCATCGGAGACGACTACGAATTTTCCCTGACGAATATCATCGAGAGCATCCTCAATAGAATCGAAAGCATCGTCCAAATTCGTTTCGTCCAATTCTGGCTTCATTATCGTCGCCTCATGTCGCCCGGTTACCGTTTTCAAGCCCAACCCAAAGTCTATCCGTTAGAGGCGCCGGAAGATATCTTCGCCGCCACTTTCTTAAGTTTCTCGTCCAGATGCGGCTCGAGCCATCTCGCCACGTAGCGCGCGACTACATCGGTTTCGATGTTTACCTTCGATCCAGGCTTAAGAGACTTAAATGTTGTTGCATCAAGTGTATGAGGAATGAGAGCCACACTAAAATGCAGGTTTTCGCCTTCTTTGGGTATCGGGCAGTCAACGACAGTAAGCGATACGCCATCAACCGCCACCGATCCCTTAGGGACAAAATATGGTGCCAGCTCGCCTGGTAACTCGAATGTGATCAGTTTTGAAAAACCATCTTCTTCTACTTTAGAAACCGCAGCGACAGCATCGATATGACCGGTGACCAAATGCCCGCCCAGTCGGTCGTTGAGAGTTACTGCGCGTTCCAGATTGACTGCGTCGCCGACCTTTTTCTCGCCCAACTTTGTGCGACGCATGGTTTCCAGTACAGCTTCTACTGAGAACGAACCGGAGTCGAAACTGACGACAGTAAGACAAATGCCGTCCACTGAAATCGAATCACCCAAATTGACAGGGTTCACGACCTTCTTTGCGCCGATAGTCAGGCGGCAACCATCCGTCGTCTGAGTTATCTCCATGATTTGACCGACTTCTTCAACTATTCCGGAGAACACAAAAAATCCTCGCTGCGATTGGATGCAGTCGCCTTGCTGGCAACTGGGAAATTGTCCGTCCCATGGACCTTTCACGTAAAGGCGAATGTGTCGAAGCGTAACGAGCGGGCGCAGGAGGGGGAAAATCACCATATGCAAATTTGCCGCCCGGCTATTTAATACCGACAAGCGGACGCAAGTCCATCCCTCTCGCAACCTATCCTTAAGCCACTGGACTTCCCGTCCAGGAGCTGAATTAAGGGACATGAAATGAGTACAGAAAACGGCGCCTGGCGATCTTCAGAGCAACAAGCCTGTCCACAAACTTCGGCAGAATGCAATTTCAAACCGGACTACGAACTCTCCACTCCTCGCGCTCAGCAATGGGCAGCCGACTCGCAAGTGCAGAGATCGAAACCACTGGACATTAATGAAAACGGCGAATACAGGGTCAAATGGGGCGACAGCCTTTCGACAATCGCCGAGCGTGCGCTCAGAGGAGCAGGCGCGCCGGTCAGCAAAGACTCGCTTCAATCGATGCAGGACGCCATTGTTGAAGCCAACCGTGACCGCTACAAATCCTTAGAGTGCAACAGAGACTTCATAAAGGAAGACTGGAGTTTGAGAATTCCAGGTCTGAAACAAGCAGAGCCTCCCGTCACACCAGAGCCTCCTGTCCGCGTCGAGCCGCGTCCGGAGCCACTTCCAGAGCCGATGCCAGAGCCGCCCAGAAGGCCGCCCTGCCCGCCGGAAAGAGATATCGTCAGACCCGACTACCGAGACTATCCACCGCCTGCGATGGATTTCCCAGGCACGATCAACAACTACGGCGAATTGAATATTTTTCTGAACGGCAGAAGACCGAATTTTCAGCGCGACTTCTACCAATTCAATGGCGATGTCGATCAAGGCAGATACTATCGACCCCTGCCTTACCGTCCCGACTATGACTATCATCAACAAGAACCACGCGGATGCAGTCCGTGCGAGCAGCGCCAGTTTCACCACAACCGCCGCATGCCGCAAGAGCTGAGACGCAATCCGGTTTATCCGAGATATTAGTTGCGAGTCACCAATCGACTAACCGACTGAAAAACTGGAAAAACTAGAAAACTAAGACAAGATCGAGTCTACAGCGCGAGCCAAGCTGGACCCTTCTTCACCTGGTGCAGAAATCATCTTGGCGGCAAGCCGAGCTTGAGTCGTGCCGTGACTCATTGCCACGCCTAATCCCGCCCAGGCAAGCATCGTCACGTCATTATTGCTGTCGCCGAAAGCGAGCACTTCTTCTTGTTTGATGCCCAGGCGCTGCGTGAGATCTTGCAGCCCTGAAGCCTTGTCTGCGCCGTGCAACGTGAATTCCAGATGATCCGGATCAGTAATGACGGTCGTCAACTTTCCTTCGAAAAGGTCTTTCATGCGGCGAAACTGCGTGCGAATCGCTTCCTCGTCTCCCATCCAGTTGACCTTTTCTGAATGAGTGAAAACATACTCTTCAATCGACTCGCAGATATTCGGGCGATCGAAGCAGGTTCTTCTTACGTACTCGGAGAGCCAATATTCTGAACGGCAAAGATGCACGCCGCGGTCATCATAAACGACCCAGGACAACTCGCTTGCGATTGCTTCGCGGACTAAATGCAGCACAAGATCCTGATTAATAAGGCGGTTGCTTATCACTTCGCCGGTATTCGGATCCTTAACCAGAGCGCCGTGGCAGGACAAGATCGGACTTTCCAGCTCGAGCTCCTGGTGAAATCTATAGATGTCTTCGTGCTTGCGACCGGAAGCCAGCACTACTTCGATATTGTTGGCGCGCAGTTTTGCCACTGCCGCCTTGTTTTCCTCTGAAATGCGGCGCTCCGGATTGAGCAAGGTGCCGTCCAGATCAATCGCCGCCAATCTATATATTGTTGATTTTTGCTTTGCGTCGCCTTTCGATTTACCGAAGTTGCGTCTATGTGCGGCTTTTTTGCCTGAAATCTTACCGGTTGAACCAGAGGCTTGGATTTGGAACATAAGACCACCTATAATACTGCAAATACCAGCAAAAACCAGCACACTCCAGATGATACACGCACAAACCCGCATCTGACAACCCTATACTAATAGAAATTGCGGCACTGTAACTTAAATGCTCAACGACGAAAGAAAAAACCGTATTCTCGAAGCCCTCAATCAGAAGGGGCGGGTCCTTTCGCAGGAGCTGGTCAACGACCTGAAAGTCTCGGAAGACACAATCAGGCGCGACTTGAAGGACCTGGCCGAGGCAGGACTGTTGAAACGCGTCCATGGAGGAGCTTTGCCGGTCGGCAAGGTGACTTTCCAATTTTCCAAGCGCGAACAGCAATCTCCTGCCGAGAAAAACACTATCGCGCGCCGCGCCGCCTCATTTGTAAAAGACAGGCAGGTGATTTTCATCGACGGTGGAACGACAACCGCGCAAGTAGCAGCTCATTTGAAGCCGGATCTTGTCGCGACTTTTATAACCAATTGCCTGCCGACCGCCATGCGCCTGTCCGAGCTTCCACGGCTGGACGTGCGGGTTCTGGGCGGTCATGTCGTGCCGGATCTTCTGCTCACTTTCGGACCTGAGACTGTAAAAGAAATTTCCAGCATCCAGGCGGATCTCTGCTTGATCAGCACGGAATGCCTGGATATTCAATATGGAGCCACCGTTTCCAGTTATGACGATTCCCTTGTAAAACGAGCAATGATCGAACGTTCGGCGGAGTCTTATGTTCTGGCCGAAGGTCAAAAATTCAATCGCGTGTCACCATATAAGGTGGCAGACATCGATGCCGTGGGCACCATCGTCACTGATTCTTCAGTCGACGAAAAGCACATCGAGGCTTTCCGCAAGAGCGGTGCATCGATTCTCATTGCCTAGAATTTCGAACCTTCCTTACCTGTTGCCGGAAGACATGTCTCTGAAATCGACAACAATAGGACGCTTTTGCTCCGGATTCTGCGGATTGGCAGCCATACCTACTTTGAAGACAAAGCGGAAAGGCACCGGATTGCCGGAGACTGATTCATCGGCGGAGTGAATGGCGACAACGCCGGTCACATCGAGCGGCACAAGACTCTTATCATCAGGCTCGCCCTGATTGACCGAGTCGATGCGCACAGCCGACACCTGGCGCTGTGATTCAAGCGTTCTTGCCGTCGCTCTCAAATCTTCGAGCGTCTTCGGCAATTGCTCGCGCGATTTGAGCAGCGCCACCACGGGAGGTGCAAGCTCTCCGGGCACATTGCCGGTAGGCAGCAAAGCGCGCGTCGAATTTTCATAGCTGATGAAGCTGGTATCCAAAATATGCTGCGTGACATTGCGGGCGAAAACATCGAGGTTCGTCTTCAACTCGCCTGACACTTGCTTTTGCGGATTGGGTCGGGTGATGAGCAAAAAGGCATTGACCAGCAGGCTGACGGCCAGAAATGCGTGCACTCCGTAAGTCTTCACCACTTGTTCAGGACTGACTCTTCTAATTCTCCAATACATTAGTCAAACTCCACTTTTCCGAGGACCCAGTTACGGTCAGAGCGATAGAGCGTCAACACGCAGGCGGTGTCACTTGTGGACGGGCCGTCGATTGCGGCTTTGGAACTGCCATCTTTGTCCAGGGCGCCTGGAGAGTCGGCCAATTTAGTCAGCGTCTGCTTTGCCTTGACTCTCACTTTTGCTTCGTTATCCGATCTGTTGAGCACCGAGACATTGGTTATCTCCGCTTTCGAAGATACCTGTCCCGGCCAGCTCCAGTCGAAGACCTCCTGAGCTTCAGCCGTTGCCGCTTCCGTTATGCGAATGTTGGAGACGTATTGCAGCCCCAGCCAGACGAAGATCAGAAGCAGGCAGAAGACAACGAATATTTTGTTCGGACGAAAGAGCTTCTCCATTCAGTTCCTTTCCACATGCCGAATGACGTCGAGTTCTAAAAGTGGTCGAAAGAAGAACCCGTGCCAGTCTCCGGCTTCAACCGTCGTGCTGCAATCCGAGATAGTACACGGACTGGCGGCACGCGTCGGTGTCGCTCAAATTGGGATTCTTGAGTTTTACCTCCTTGATCATTTCCTCTCTTCTCGGGATGTCGCGGATCGGTTCTGATGTGCAGATCCAGTAGTCCATCGGACTCGGCACCAGACGAATCGTTCCGTGCACAGAACCTACGATAAGCAGGAGCTGTGAATCCTTTCTCTTCTCCTCGTCCTTGGAAAAATTCTCAATCGCTGCAATTTCGGCATCGCTCAGTCGCAACGCCTCTTTCAGCATTTTCAAATCGGATGCGTCTTGTCTTAAAATCAACTTCATGTGCGAGTTCTTCACGACAGAGTCCGCTTGCTCTGCCTGTTTGAAGAAGTCTTTCAATTGTTGCGTGATGGAAACGAGCATCATACCGTAGTGACGAGCTCTTCTCGAAAGGTCATCCAGAAGGCGGGCTCCGGCTTTGAATCGCATCAAGGTGGCGGCTTCGTCGATGACCGCCGCGAATCTGATGCGGCGCAACTTGCATTCAGCAGCGCGGCGCCTGATGAACTCAGCGAGCATGTACACGGCAATTCTTTCCAGTCTGGGCTCGTTGACTTCTCTGGTATCAAATACGATGAACAGTTTTTCCGTATCGATATTTGTATATCCGTCCACAAGACCGCCGAATGCGCCGGCGCGCGTGAAGAGTGAAAGTCCGCGAGCAAACGCTTGCAATCTGTCGCGCTGCAGGGGATCGACTTCGTCTGCCGCGGCTTGCGCAGTAACACGCGCCAGATCCGACATAGTCGGCACGGTTTCTCTAAACTGCGCGTCCATGTAGGCAACGCGAATCAAGCCGTCCAAAAGCGACTTCTCTTCAACGTTCATTTCTTCTCGTCCTTCCGGTGCAAGCATCAAGTCGAGCAAGGAAAGAAGAGTAGAGACTTTGTCCGCGGACGGCTCGCCGGGCTTGTCTTCAGGACCCAAATCAAATGGGTTCAAAATATATCCGGAGTTCGGTCCGAGGTCGACATAAGCGCACATTTCAGGACCGAGCAATTTGGTGATGAAACGATAGGCACCATTTTTGTCGACAGTTTTATCAATGAGCACAAAGCGCGTGCCGAGCGGCAACAAGCGCAGGATCATCATAGACACGGCGAAAGATTTACCAGCCCCTGTCGTTCCTACGACGAACATGTTGTTCGCGTCTTTGCCCTGCCCTCGGAAAAACGGATTGAGGAGCACCGGCTCTCGCGATGCGCTGGCAAAACCGAAAGGCACGCCGTCGGGGGTTCCGCATGTCGCTGTGAAAAACGGCCAAAATGTTCCGACGACAGGTGACATGATGCGGTGAATGATCGCCAGTTTGTCCACTCCGACAACCAGAGTCGACTGCCAGGCGTCGAGCTGCAGCATTTGCGCGCGATCTAACAATGCACCGCGGTTTTTGAAAACGCGCCGCACTTCGTCCATGTTGGACGCCAGTTGCTCAGGCGTGTTGGCCAGAGCGCGAATGTACAAACTGGTGTCGAAGGCTTTATTGGAAGACCGCAAGAAATCTTGAATAGCTGTCGCCGCCGACCGCGTTTCTTCAATCCCTTCAAGGTCGGGACTGGCCAACTGCGTGGATGTGACTCGTCCGAAGTGGTGTTTCCATTTCAAATCGGAGCGCACTTTGTCCTGATTGCAGCAATGCACGAAAAGCGAGAGCTGATACTCGACTGACAGGGTGAGCAAGTCTACGAGCCATCCCATCCATGTCTCGTGCGGCAGTTGTTCCAAATATTGCGTGCCGATGTATTTTCCATCGAGCCATATAGATTCGTCCGATACTTTTAGCGCAGAACCAGCTAAGCATGAGGATTCAGAAACATCCGGACGCGATGGCGGCGCTTCAGGATCTCTTTCCGAAAGGCTTGGATTGAGGTCGGCATAAATCAGGTTGCGCACCTGTCTTCTGTTCAAAATCTGCGGGCGCAATTGCGATACGCGCAATTGCTCGTATGCCGTGCGCGTGTAGCGATCGAGGATGGTGACGTATTCTTCGTGCTTTTGAATAGAACGCTTGCCGCTCCAACCGGTGGTGCCTTTTGCATCCGGCGGTTGATAACTGATAGCGATGTAGAATTCGCGCTGCGGAACGAAGCTGACGTCCTGCTGCCGGCGGAACCATTTATCTGTGTAGTCCGCATACCATTTCAGATAATCATTGTCGGTCTTGATCAAAGTCTGGTAGCGCGAGAGATATTCATCAACCGGCAAGTTGCGGGATTTGATGATTACTTGAATGTCGGATTCGCATGAATTGACGAAATTGGTGAATTGTCTGGCCATCGCTTCTCGATCGACTTCGTCGAAAAGCAAGGCGTTGATACCTTTGCAGCTTATGTATTTGCGCAGGCTGCCGTCTGCCAAAACAACGAGCCCCTCGTCCTCATCGTCGCCCGGAATCGCGTAGAGATAGCAAACGTCTTTCCAGCTCGACTCGGGGCGCGCATCTTTGGGCGGTCCATCATCATCGTGCTGATCGTTATCGGATGTTTCGCTGCCGAAAGGCAACATGTCTCTCACTGCGCCCGGCAGTGAGTTGTAGAAGCCGGCAAAAACATTCTGCATGGAAGGCTGCGGCGTAGTGCGCAGAAGCCGCCCCGCAGGCTCGCTTCTGGAGGCCGGCTGGTAGTCGTCGTTGTAATCGTCGCCGTCAGCGGCATAGCCGCCCGACCGGCCCCTTGTGCCCGATCCGCCTGAGCCGTCTCGGCCGCCGCCACCGCGCCCTCCGCCCCCGCCAGGGGGTCCGGGACGTTTTCTTCCTCTCGATGCGGCGTAGCTTTGTGCCATTGAGCTTCCTGTCTTGGGTTTCCTGCATCAGCGCCAGTCAGAGCGGCGCTTATCTAATCATCGTCAAAATCGTCGGTGGATACATTCTCTGCCTGAACGTAGAAGGTTTCTTTAGTTTTTTTAACCTCAATTATATTCCCGTCCGGGTAAATCGGAGCAGGTTCGGTTCGAGAAACATAAAGATTGGGCGCCAATCCCAATCGATAGGTAAGGATATTTTTCCACCAGGTAAAAGGCTTCAGTCGCGTGCCCATAACTACGGCTACGGCGCCGCACATCCAGATGATGAAAAACCAGACGCCGATTGGGAAATTGTGGAATTTCCAGTCGCCCGGAAAGCGCCCTGCCAGAATCAAGCCTGAAATCACCCAAACAGCGAGCAATATCAACTGACGGGGTTCGAAACCGAACACCTTGAGCGGCTTATTGAGAATAATCACTCGTTGTACGTAACCCAAAGAACTATCTCCTTAGAAACTGGGAATCAGGCAAGGGGTGGACCTCCCGGTGGCGGCGTCGTCGGTGGCCCACCTGTTTTTCCTGGTGGACCGCCTTTTCCAGTGCCGGGTGGGCCTTTGGGTGGTGAATCGCGGCCGGAGCCCGGCGGCATTTTTCCAAGCGGCGGGCTGACAGCCGGCAGGCCTTGTGCGGAAACCGATGGTGGTGCGGCAGAAGGCATGTTGGATGCTGAGGTTCCGGGTTGGAAACCTGGTGGGCCGCCAGCCGGCGGACCTGACGGAGTCGAAACCGGAGCAGCCTGAGGTGGTGTTTTGAAAACCTGAGACGAACTGCCTTCCTGTGCGGCATCTGCTTCGAATGGTATTGAGTCGGTGCTGCCTTGCTCGCACAGGCGCATGAGCTTGCGAGCCATAAGCGCAAATCGCGCCGACAAGCGCCCGATGCACATACGAAAGTGTTCGCGCGCCCCTTCGAGATCGCCGGAACGCCGCATCAATTCGCCGATTAGATATTCGGTTTCACCGCGCACTTCTTGCGGGCAGGTGCTGTCGCTCAGTGAACGCTTATACGATTCGACAGCCAGGCGGCGATACTCGCGGGCCTGCGGAAATGCTTTGCTGTCGTCTGCGCACCAGGCGGCGTGTGTATAAAAAATGGCAGCCTTGTACGAATTAATGCTGGCTGAATCGCGCTCTCTGGCAAGCGCAGCCTGTCTGTATTGCATGTGGGCGCTGCCAGTCGCTTGAGCCAAGACCGGAGTGCTCTGGGCGGCGGGAAACTCGGTGGACCAGTCGGCTCTGCCGCACGAAGGGCAGGTGATAATGGCGTACTGCTCCATCATCGGGCAATAGCCGCGATAATCCTGGCGCAATTCGGAGTTCCGATAACCTATATCAATGAAAGTCGGCAATTGGCGCGAAACGAATGAAGTTCCGCACTGCTCGCATCTGACTCCAACTTCAGCTAGCAACATGTCCATGGGCTCTGACCACCATCTTCTATATTAATACCCGCAAGAAGAGAGAACCCCTCCTCCTGCGGCTTTCAATCTACTATTGGTAGTTTATTGGTCTGACTATCGGTCGCGTCTTATTCTTGAAACACCCAGAAACCCTGGTCAAACGGGCTTCAGTCTCTCTTTATCATATAGTCTTTGCTGTTTGCTCGCTCATCCCTCATTTATCGAATCGGTTGGGTCGGTTGGATCGGTTGGATCGGTTGGATCAATAAGATCAATAGGATCATTTGAAACGGCCGAATCGGGGAGCCGGCAGCCGGCTCCCCGCCGTAGACCTATTTTTGCTCGTAAATAGGATTTCCGAATTCGTCGTAGTCAACTATTTTACGGTTGTCTTTCTTTTTGACCGGTCCGGCTCCTTTGCGCATCATGTCTTGCAGTGATGGGGCTGGTCCTTGCTGACCGCGATTCATGCGGTTGCTGATATTGGACCATTGTTGCCATATCGCTGCACCCACACCGGCGGCGGTGATCGCTTTGCCGGCATTACCTGTGAGTGGATTGCCCTCTCTTCTTGGTGCATCCATGATGGCGCCTGTAGGTACATCGACTTGGGCTCTGAAGTCCGGATGATTGACGTCGATATGGGCATGGTCATGACCCACGTGGGCCTGTACATGTCCGTAGCCGGCATCACCGCGGTATTCGATCGCATCCTGTCTCCAAGCAGGGTTGGCGAACGGATCGTAGCCTCGTGTCACTTGTGTCGGATCCGTCGATGCGTGCGTGCCTGCAGTCCAGCCGCCGTCCGGCAGCCTGAGAGCCACTTGCTCGCCCGTTCCGGCATAGGTCCAGCCGACTTCGCGCTGGAACTCGACCGGCCTGTTCGATCCGGCCAGTTCGAAGCGGCGGTTGTTCAGATCGTATTCGATCTGGCGACCGGTACCGTCCGCGTAGAAGCCGCCTCCAACCTGCGTTACGGCTATGCCGTTGTAGCCAGGCGTGGGATTGTTTTGAACTTCCCATCTGCCTTGCTGCGTATCGAAGACGACTTGCGGCGTGCGAGTCGCATCGTTAGGCGCAATTGACGCGGTCGATATGAGCTGTCCGTTAGTGAAGGCCACTCCGGCACTTTGATCGATGGCTCTCCATGAACCGGCGCTCGAATCGAGCTGGCGCACTTCGCCATTGGAGGCAAAGGCGTAATAGCCACGTCCGCCCGGATCTGAAACGACCGGCACGTTGGTGGTCGTGCCCGAAGGTCCGAGCACTTCCAGACGTTTGTCGTTGAAGTCGTAGGCTACGCGACCGCCCGTTTCCGGAGCCACCCATTGCTGGCTTCTCGAGTCGTACTGGACGGCTTGATTGGTGCCGGCAATTTCCCAACGGTTGTCGCGTTGGTCGAATTGAATCATGCCGTTGGACGAAGCTGCCGTAATAGCGCCGCCCTGATCGACGCGAATCGGCGACGTGGCCGGATCGATCGATCTCCACTGACTGTCCGATCCCAACTGAGTGACCATGCCGTTGGCAGCCACGGAGTACCATCCGGAACCACCCGGATCTCTGTAAGCGGGCACGTTCGTTCCGGCTTGCTCGAAACGGTTCTGCTGGGCATCCCAGACGACACCGCCACGGCTGTCCGCTGCCACCCACTGTCCGCCCGGTCCTTGCATGACCGGCGTGTCGGTGCCGCGCACTTCCCATCTGGCGCCCGATGCGTTCTGCGTATCGAGGAAGACGGTGCCGCCGGTATTGGCTGCAACGAACGACCCTGTAGCATCGCGTGCGACTGCGACGTTCGATCCGTACATCTCCAGGCTTCTGGTCGCAGGGTCGAGCACTACCTGACCGCCGGTGCCGCTGGCGACCCAGTTGCCGGAGGCAGAGTCACGCGCCATGGCGATATTAGTGTCTACGTACTGGCCTTGCGCGTTCTGCTGACGCAATTCCCACTGTCCGGCCTTTTGATCGAAGAAGACCGAACCACCCGATCCTTGAGCGACGAATGTGCCGTTCGAGTAGCTGACCGGTGAATCTGCTCCGACTGCGGACCAAGTAGCCGAGCCGCTGGACGCTGGTGAGAGCATTTGCACCGCACCATCTGCGGAGGCAGCATACCATCTGCCCGTTCCATTCGGATCGACGACCGCTGCTGATCCCTGACTGGTTTCGAAGCGCATGTCCTGACGATCGAAGCGTATTTGGCCGGCCGTGTCGGCAGCCACCCAGTTGTTGCTGGCTCTGTCGAAGGAGACAGGCGCATTGGCGCCAGCTACTTCGTAGCGGCCTTGAGCGGCATCGAAGACTACGCGGCCGCCCGTTCCATCGACGGACCATTGACCGCCCGAGTAGGTGACGCCTTCGCTGCTGCCTGTGGCAGTGAATCTGCCCGCATCAACTGCGTATGCGACCTGTCCGGACGAGCCCTGTGCGTACCATTGATTGCTGCCGCGGTCGTATTGCAGACCGACGTCGGCATTGCGCGCCTCGAATCGTCCTTGCATTTGATCGAACACGACATTGCCGTTCGTGCCACCCGCGACGACCTCTCCGTTGCGCACTTCCATCGGCGCTCCGGCGGCTCGCTCCCAAGACGCCTGTCCTCCGGCTCCAGCCGAAAGGCGCTCGATGCTCTGACCGTCTTGAGCGACGCGGAACCACTGACCCGATCCGCCCGGATCGGACATGACGACTCCGCCGGTGGCTCTGTCCTCGAAGCGATTTTGCTGCGCATCCCAGACGACGTTGCCGCCCGTACCGGCAGCAGTGAAGCCGCCGTTGGCATAATCGACTTTCGCACCGGTGCCGGCAACTTCGAATTGCCTGTCGTTGATATCGTAAACGATGCCACCGCCGGTAGAACCGTTGGCGTCCCGCGCCATCCACTGTCCTGTGGAGGCGTCGAAGCCGACTCCGGCACCACCCTCGGTGCGATAGCTTCCGGTTGCCGAATCGTACGAGATAAGCGGTTTGCCGTCGCTGCCCGCGAGAATATTGCCCTGAGCGTCGCTGGCGGCAAATCTGCCCGTGCCTGGATCATACGCAGCAATCTGCGTGTAATCACCTGTCGCTGCATTGCGTGCGTACATCATATCTGCCGCCTGCACTGCCGCTCCGCAGATCGGGTCGCCGTTGCGCATCGCCGCTTCGCGCACCGAATCATCGAGTCCGGCTCTGGCCATGACGGCGGTCTGTGCGCCTTCATCACCTCTTGCCGCACTGATAAGCGTTCCGGCGTTGACGCCTGTGCGTCCTTCCAGTTGAGCGATGGCTCTTTGATCACCGGCTTCGGCCCGCGCTATGAGACCACCAGCCGCTCCAGCCGATCCGGCTGCTCCTACCAAGGCCGCTGCCGTCATCATTGATGCAGGATCGCCTCGCAATGCATTGTTGAGCATTCCGGCATCCATTCCGGTCGCTTCTTTGATCCTGGCAGCCGCGGCCGCATCGCCTTGCATGGCGGCATCGAGATCGCCCGGTTGGGTGCGAGCCAGGGATTCCATGACCGCTGTGGCAGCCGGGTGACCCATGTCGTCCTGACGTTTGAGCTCCTGGAATGCCTGGTTGCGTTCTGCCGATGGAGGCATGCCGTTGGCTCCGAGGGCGGCAAGAGCCGCTGCTTCGGTGGCATCGCCGGCACCGCCGCGCATACCCATATTGGTGCGTTCTTGAGGCGGCAAGCCCGGATCCACACCCGCTGAGCCCAAGCTGCGCGGCAATCCGGTTGCCGGATCGATATCTCCACCTCTCGGCGTCAGGGCTCCGGTGGCAAGATCGCCGCCTTGACCCATCGCCGGCGAAAGTGCCAGCGAGCCTCCGGGTCCGGCAAGCGCGCTTTGATCGCCGGAAGAGCCGGGTCCTGAAACCGATCGGCCGGAACCAGGTCCACTGACGCTGCTGCCGGGAGTGCCTTGGCCGCCCATGCCGCCCGCACCGCCGGTACCACCAGCGCCGCCTCGGCCGGCGCCGCCGCCGCCACCGCCACCTTGCATGGCTTCCTGCATCTTGCCTGCAGCCGCCGCGCCACCTTCGGCAACCAAGCCCGCGAAGTCGAATGCCTTCTTCACAGACAGGTTAGCCAGAGTATTCAGCGCCGTGACGATGATCGAACCGTCGTCGCCTACTCCTTTGAAGCAAGCCAGAAGCAGAACCGTCGTATTCCAGAACAAGCTCCAGAAACAGATTGTGATTACACCTTCGATCCAGCTCCTCAGAGCACCACGCATCGGTCCTATCGGCCATACCCAGAGGGCGGCTGCTATCGGTCCCATGCACCAGAGGTAATACAGATAGGCCATCTGGAACGCGCTCATGATGTTCCATGCTGCGGTCAGACCCGTGTTGGTCAAACCCTTGGCCAGGCGGTTGAAGTTTTTCGCCTGCACGAAATTTTCATCCGGAACACGCGTATTGTCGACGCCCAAGCAAGGGTCATATTCACGCACCGTCGAGTTCAAGCCTTCGAACGAAGACCATACCGAAGGTCCGCGGCTGACCGGTCTTTCCTCTTCATGGATAGCATTCTCGCGCCGGTTGGCAGGGTTGATTGCCAGGGCGCGTTTTTCATGGCAGATAGCGTCTTCATACATGTCGGTACCGAAGATACGCCTGTATTCATCGGCAATAGTAAATGTAATCGAGTTGGAGACGTCGATACCGTAGTTGATGACAAGGAACGTCGCCGGAATCAAAAATATAGCGATGATGGAGCGCGTGATGCCTTCAATCGGGCTGTCTGCCTGAGCCCAGGAAGGAGATCCTTGCGCCACGATTGCTTTCACTTGAGCAAGTACGGCGCCCGGCAAAAGCAAAAGCAGTGCCATCGGAATGAAGAGCTGGTCGCGCAGTCTGTGCCAGACATTGCCCTGCTCCGCGGTGAAATTGACAAGATATTTCTTACTGAAGTCAATCGCGCTTATAGCCTGGTTGGTAGCCATGTTGTTGGCAGAGTTGGCTGCAGCAGTCGACTGCAAACCGCCCAATGTATTAGCCGCCCACATGAAGCGCTCGGGGTTGGCCAATTGCTCGAGCATGATGTTCTGGTTGTAACGCTGAATCAACTGGAATTGTGTATCCGACACAGGATAGCCGAACGTTTTCAACTCATTTTTGTTGATACCTTCGTCCCGCTTGGTCGGAACCGTAGAAGGAATCCCGGGAGGCACCGGCACCGGCCAGGCAAATGTTGGTCCGGACTGAGTCTTGACCGTGCCTGGTCCAACCGACTCTTTAGGGCCTCTGCCGTCTTGTCCCATGGCGGACTGCAGAGCACCTCTGAAATTGCCGCTGGCTAGATTGCGAATACCGTTCGTGATTCTGTCAGTGCCGCTGGAAGCGCCGGTGGCCGCAAGAACGTCCGCGCCGCCGAATTCGGTGGTCGAAAATTCTCTTGCGTTCTTCATGCGCAAGTAGAAGTGACGCATGTTGAGCGCCGCAGACCCCGGGTTAGCATCCCGCGGATCGCCAGTGCCACCGCCGGCACCACCACCTGGCTGCTGCGCTTCGGCAGCTATCGGCACGAATCCGATAAGAAGCAGCACGAGTGTTAATCGCGCTATAAACGTTGTTGCCGTTTTTCTTCTTCCAATCATTTGAGATCCATCCTTGCGTTCTTTGTAAAACTTTCCGGAGTTTCAGTTTTGCCGCTGGAAACTCCTAGGCGGTATCGGTTCCGTCATCGACCGGTCTGGGCCGCCTGCGCGGGCCTTCCTCCTCATCGCCACCGCTGGGGAAGGCGCCGGATCCGCCCGGATCTAGTGCTGCGACAATCGTCTGCGGGCTGTTTTGTCGCATGAAGTCTTGAATTTGTTGTTCCGGCATACCGGCACTGCGCAAGCCGCCGGCAATAGTCTGAACGTTGCCTTGAGCAGCAGCCACGTAATCGGCAAGCTGCACTGCGGGATTGGCTCTGCCGCCGGCGGTCGCCGAAGCATCGGACGGGGTGGATGTCGGTCCCCTGTCCGCGCCTGTGCCGAGACCGCTTCCGGTTCCCAGACCGGCTGTTGTAATTCCGCTGCCCGTGCCCATTTCGGACGGAGGCAGAATGGCATTGGCTGCCACCATCTGGCTGATGTTCGGGTTGACTGTGAAGCTGTTGTTGGCGGCAGTCATGGGCGGGCTCTCACCACCACCGGTAGTGTCGCCACCTGCGGCTGCCGAGCGGCTGCCACCGCCCTGAATACCCAGGAAGTCTCCGTCACCTCGACCGCGAGTGTTGACGTCTCGGAATGTCGACAATCCTGCTCCCGTTTGACTGATAGCCTGCATGGCTTCTTGTTTCATCTCAGGAGACATATTGGAGCTTTGCACTTGCTGAGCCATGGACTGCAGCAATCCGCCGCCGCCACCGCCCTGACCTCCACCGCCGGAAGCTCCGCCGCCGCCGCCACCGCCACCTCCGGCGCCACCGCCGCCGTTGGCAACTTTCTCCACTTTCTCGAGTGCAGCGGCAGGATCGAATTTGAATGGGCTAAACGGCACGTGCAGCATCAAGCCCAGAAGGCAGGTGAACACAGCAACTTCCCATTGCAGGTTGGTAGGAACTCTCGACTGCGAAATATAGATAAGGCGCTGCGTCATGATGGCCAGAATCACCATCCAGTAGAAGCGCCAGAGCGCCAGCGAAATTACGGCTTCAATCCAGTTGCCGAATACGCCTCTGAAAAGCCTCTGTTTGCCTTCATTTTGCAGATCAGGCCAGGCATAGAATGCAGCGGCCAATGGTCCGAGCAAGAAGAGATAGCACATGAAAACAAGCTGGAATCCCGTCAGGATAATCAGCGACTGCGACATGAACCACATCATCCAGTTGAAGGCCATTTCCAGCATGGACGACAACCACGAGTTGCGTTCTTCCATGGTTATTGTTTCCGGCACGTTTCCGCCCAGACCTTCGCCATAGCCAAACTGTTCCATGACAAATTGCAGAATAGCGCCGAAAATATCGCCGGACCACAATCTGTCCCAGGCGCTTTGCCCCTGGGCACCAGGTTCTTCCGGAGGCAAAATGGCATTGTCGAAGTTTGTTCTAGGATTGTTGTTGTACGAAAGTTGGTGCGTCCACTCTTTGACGCGGTCGATATTGACCCACGGATCGTAGACACTGTAAGCCATTGAGTTGCCGACGTCGATGGCATAGCTGACTATCAGTTGAGTGGCGGGAATGAGAAATACGGCCACGAACGAGCGCAAAAGACCGTCAAATGGGCTTTGCGCTTCTTGCGACTTGAGCGCGAAACCGCCTGCGACCAGCGATTTCACTTGCGTGATGACGGCGCCCGGCAAGAGAAAAAGAATCGCCAGCGGCACGTAGACGCGGTGGTACATGATTTGAACTTGTCTTACCGCATCGGACACCTGGCGGTAGTAGGAGCCGATGTTCGGACCGGTGCCGGAGGCTTCGTTTGCCAGGTTGATCAAAGAGTTGGTCGAATCGCCTTGTATAATCCGGGCGGCGGCATTGTCGAATGCGCTTTCCGCAACACCGGCAAGGCTGTTGGCGGCAGACCCGTTCATCATCTGACCGGTAGTGCTGGCAGCCCACATGAAGCGCTCCGGATCGGAGAGCAACTCGAGCATACGGTTGTTGTTTTCTCTGTCGATGATTTGAAACTGCGTATCGGACATCGGCAAACCAAATGTCGTTATACGTCCGGTTCCAGGCGGGTTATAGCCTGTGGCTTTTTCAAAAATCGCTTCGTCTCTTGATGTTTTTACCTTGTCCATTGCCTCGAGCTTGGGCTGGACATAGCATGGAACTCCGTATGCAGTATATTTGGGAAACTTCCAGGCCTCTGCATCCTGCAAGAACCAGCCGACCGGACTGCCGCAAGGCACGAAGCAGGAGTCGTAAGCAAGAACTTTAGTCGGCGCGTTCGAATCCGCCGTTTGCTTTATGTTCGATTGACCGGAATCGGGCTGGCGGGCTGAACGTCCATCGGTTTGAAACTCCTCGCGCTTTTCAGGTGTCGTCTGTCTTCTGCCCGGAGTCGTGCGCGGGGAGGGAACGTCAGCCGGCTCGAGACGGTCGTAGCGGCGGTTGATTTCCAGCCATTTGTAGCGCAAGCAAGCCATATCTCTGATGGTCTGCGCCGTCGAGTTATTGGAGTCGTCCATAGTGCCCTGGGCGTTGTTGAAAAACTGCCCGTCACTGGCTTGTGAGAAAGCCGGGATGGCCGGCACAACAAACAATGAAGCTAACGCAACCACCAGGGTTGCGATTCGCCAATTGAGCGACGTGCACGAATGATTGAACGACATCTTATTCATCTAAAACTACCTGATTGAGCGTCGGTCTAGTAATTTCACGCGGTCTAGAATCTGTCTAACGCTGCTCGGTCTTTGGATTTATTAGCGCTTCATGTGAATGCTCCGTTGTCCGTCCGAGAGAGATATGGTTAACCTGTCATTCCAGGGTCTACCGAAAATCGTGATGGTGCCTTTCACTTCTCCGTTAGGAGCTATGCTGGTCGAATCGAATTCGGCACGCATCGCTGCTTCCGAAAGCTTCTGATTGCCCTCTTGGACTGAGATGTCTTCCGGGCTGAAGCTGAAAGCGTTGTCCGATGTATTGCGGATAGAAACGTTGAGCACGCTTTTGCGCGCGCTGATGTTTTTACCTTTCAGTTCGAACGAGATGCCCTCGCTGGCTGCCGGTGCTTCTGCCTTTTCACCGGCGCTCTGCGGTTCACCTTTTACGGGAGCGGGCTCGAGGTCGCCCTGCGCGACTTCTTTTCCGCCCTTCTTAGCTTTCGCTACGGTCTTTTCTTTCGGCTGCTTGTCTTTGGTCTTGGCCGTTTTCTCAGCCTTTTCTTGTGATTTCGCATCGGCCTTTGCGGCTTTTGGACTTTCTTGCGGCGGAGGCTGCTCGTCCGATTTCTTCTTGTTGAAACCGAGGAAACCGAGCACATTGAATCCACCTTGCGGTGCTGCTTCAGGCGCCGGAGCTGCCTGAGCCAGAGACTCAATGCTGGGAGCGACGCCGGAAACTTTCTGGATGATGGCTCTGGCTGCGGCTGCGCCGGAAACAGCGGAAAGCTCGAGCTGAGCAGAGCGCATATCTTCCTTGGAAGAATCAGCTTCGCTCTGAGCTTGCGAGAGATCGGCGGCCGCCCTTTGCTGCTCGGAATGAGTCGATGCGACCTCAACTTCCTGCTTTCTTGCGGCTACAGTCTGCTGAGCAAGCGCAAAGCGGTTATATGAATACAGGTAGCGATAATAGCTCTGCACCATTTCGCTCTGCGTCTTTCGCAATTGCCCTTGCATGCGTTTGTCGACAAAAACAGGCTTGAATACTGCATCTACCTGCCTTTGTCCGACGCTGAAAGAACCTTTGGTGACTTCGCCGGGCAAGCCGACATCGATGCGCTGCAGCGCTGCTGCGATATTAGGATCTTTGGCGGACCAGCCGCCCAACTGAGAAGAAGTAATGGCTCCTTTCCAGAGCACTCTCAAATCATCTCTTTGTTTGTAAGGCGAACGGGCTTCCATGCCGGTCGGAGTGATGGGCACGAAATTGGCGAATTTCTTGGCTTTCTCCTGGCTTCTTGCGTCGTCCTCTCCTTCTTCCGAGCGCGGGCGCGACTTGCCGGAGCCGAACAAAGCCGGTCTTTGCGGGGCGCCGTCGCCTTGCGGCTGCGCTTGCTGAGGATAGGGAATGCCGTAAGGATTCATGTAAGGATTGGCATACGGATTTCCATAAGGATTGGCGTATGGATTGCCGTAGGGATTGGCATACGGATTGCCGGGATCACCTTGAGGGGCGCTGGCTACTGTCGTTTGAGCAGCCGTCGAAAGCGTCACTGCCGGCGGTGGCGGCACCAGACCGCCGCCCAGAGAACCGGTCGATGGAGGAGCCGGAACCTGCGGGCTGTTGTAACCGCCGTAACTGGCCGTTGCCGGTGCCGAAGCGCCGGAAGACTGAGGAACTGCACCCGAGGTGGAGGGCGTATAAGCGCCCGAATCGGCAGCCGTGACACTCATGCCGGCGCCGGCTGAGGCAACTTCTTCAGCCGGCGGGGCAATCGGTTCCATCGAGACTTTCGGCAGAATACGTCCAGTGCCGTCCATCTCATTCATTTGCTGGTTCATCTGCTGCTGAGCAAGAGCAGCTTGCTGCATCTTGGCGGCATCTTCCTGACGCAAGCGTTCCACCATTGTGGGATCGGCTTTCGGTCTGAAAGAAGAAAGAATGCCCTGCCCCTGGACATTGCCACCGGGTCCGGAATTAGCAGCCTGAGCGTCACCGGCGGACTCCTGCCTGGCGCAGCCAGTCAGAGTCAACGCCAGGGCAAGCGCTGCAAATTTCCAAATTGTGGGTGTGTGTTGCATAGGGGTGGTCGCACTTCCGTGCCGGTAGCTGATTTCTAATTTTTCTTGAGTAGGCTGCCTCGTACAGACGTGTCCGTCCGGGAAGAACTGCCGCCGAAACCGGCGCCTGAACCATTGCCGTATCCGCCGCTGTACGACGAAACTGCCGGTCCGCTGTAGTTACCGTTGGTCGGTCCTTTTGACGGCGCCATGCCGCGAGCCGGTCCGGCCGATGCTCCTTGAGATTTAGGCGGAGTCATCATTTTGCCCATCAAGCGATTGGTGTTGGTGCCATCGGCCAAAGGCCCTTTCGGCAAAATGCCGCGGGCTGGAATATTGGATGGACCGAAGCCGGATCTGGGCAGAGCACCTGCACTGGGCACCATGCCGTTGGAAGTCCGCGGTTGCACGACCGGTCCGCCCATTTGCATTGGCGCGCCGCCGGCTCCACCGCCGGGTCCGCCGCCTTGCAATGCGCCGGCGCCACCACCGCCGCCGCCACCGAATCCTTGCGGTCCGGGGGGCAATTCAATTTGTTGTTGCGCTGCCGGTGCTTCGCGAAAATCTTTGATAATCGGACGCTCGTCCAGAATCTGCATTTGTCTGGGAGCGCTGTAGAAGGTGGTTTTATCCAACTTTCTCTGGTCGATTTTGAAACCTTGAGCCATTGAAGGTGCCGCACATACAGCCACGGAGGCTGTAGCCGCCACTATCAAACTCATTGTCTTTACTAACTTAGCCATATTGCGAACTCCTTCCCCGAGCCATTTGGCGATTGATTAGAAATCTTCTTGATTCTCTTTTCGCCGACTTAGTATCTGAAAAAACTAGAACAAACTGACTCCTGTAAAGCGCCGTGATGCCGAGTTGATCGGCGCTACGACGCGGCGGCCAATCTGTTTCATTTTTCGTCCTGCTCTGCTCGGACGCTTCGCCGAGCTTCCTGAGAAATCATCCTCAGGCAATGAAAGATCTTGTGTTGTCGATTGATTGATAACTACAGGCTGCGGTGCATCCGGAGCCATCGTGCCGTCGTCTCTGTCGTTGAGTTTCGGCTCTTTGCCTAATGACTTGAGCGCTCCGGCCGGGTTGGGCGGTCCGCCCAAACCAGGAACTCCACCGCCTTCTCCACCACCCGTCATGATCTGATCGGAGACTTTCTTGTGAGGAGGTGCTACTTCATTGCACTTGTAGTAACCGGATTTGTGGTTTTTCGGAATGAAAGCACCAGCTTCATATTGCTGATAACCCTGGCTCTTCTTGAGCATTCTGGGCGGCCCGTCATTGCCGCCACCGCCGCCTGAAGATCCGCCGCCGGACCAGGAGCCGCCGCCGCCGCCACCACCGGTGCCGCCCCAACTGCCCATGGCGATCGGCAAATCAAGCCTTTCGGGCAAAACAGGGAAACCCGCAGGCGGGACCGGCTCGTCTGCGGCAATCGGTTCGATTGAAGGGTCCGGCTTTCTCGGCTTCGGTTTCGGGCGATACATGTATCCACCACCCGATCCTCCGCTCGTGGAGAACCTGGTCACTGGAGGAGGCGGCGGCGGGTGCCGCTCCTGCTGTGCGGCCCGGTCATACTGGTTGTCGCCGGGTTTGTGAACGTACTTGCCCATATTCGTTTGCGGAAGCTGAGCGGAAGCGATGGGAATCGTCATTCCCATAACTATGATTGCTGCCAATAGCGGCGCACACTTCGTCATTACAAAACATCCCTCCCAAGGGACATCCCACATATTTCTGTGGGGACCGTGAGCACATGCCTCTTTTGCCTAGTAAAAAACGCCACGTAACTAAAAAGAGAAACCTAAATAACTAACTAGAGGCTATATATGTGTTCTTGGCTTCAGTCTAACAGAATAAACGCGAATTAATCTCCCCTGCGAAAAATGGGCGAAAACGGCAAAAAATGCCTGCGAAATGACTAATTTTTAATTGTTTGGGGCACCATTGTCAATAAGAAACTTCGCTGGGTACAGGGAAAGTGTTGTCTGGACTACACTTTTTGCCGACTCAGGGCAAAACCTCTTGTCAACCCTAAAAATTGGTGCCAAATATACAACGACCGCTAGAATCAAAACCAGAACAATTTCCAGGTAAAAATGCGCTCTTGAGGGCGCAAGTGAAATATCCAGTTAACTGCCGGCTTTAGTAACTACTTACCAGGTGTCTTGGTCTAGTAAGGAAAAACATCCTGAAGGGACGCTGGGCACAAAAATATCACCTACATTTGCTTTTCGCACGATTACCATTATGTCCTTTCATATTCGTTCATTGAAATTCAATTCATCGGCAATTCCTTCTTCCAACGAAACCCGCAGCTCAAGCTGCTTCAGCAAAGCGCTCGCGGCGTTGTTATGTTTTTCACTGCCGCTTTCCTATATATGCGCTCAGCCGGACTCCGAAGCTAGAGCCGCGCGGAGAGCCAGTTCTTCCGGTGGCGGCGGCGGCGGCGGTGGAGGCGTCATGCTTTCCACTCCCAATCCGACCAATCCACTTGAGCACAACAATCGCGCTGTTGAGCTGGGCAGCAAGGGTCTTTGGGCCGACGCCATACGCGAACATGAAATTGCTCTGGAAGGAGATCCTTATAACGAACAATTCAAAATCAATTTATCGGGAGCCTGCCTTCGTTACGGCGACATGCTCGCCTCCAGGAAGAAATACTATGAAGCTATGGTCCAGTACAGAAAGGCGCTATTTGCCGATCCGGCCAATGCCGTTGCCGATAAAAATTTGGATGAGTGCCTGAAGGCATCCGGCAAAAACCCGGATGATGCCGAGGGACGGCGCAAAATCGCGGAAGCTGCCGAAGTGGAAGGCCGCTTTCGAACCGCGCAAGTCGAATATAGAAAAGTATGCCGGATGACAGATGACGGCAGTGCGCACGCGGATCTGGCCCGCTCTCTTTATAAAGACGGCCAGGACGTTGCTGCTTTTGAAGAACTCAAAATAGCGGTCAACAAGCCCTGGAAGGACAAAATCGAGCAAGCGAAATGCCATACGATGCTCGGCGATCTTCTCTGGAAATACGCCAAAGTAGCCCGTGACAGAGGCGACCGGCAGGCTGGATTGAAGCGGCTGCAGAACGCCGCCATATCCTATCGCCGTGCCGTCACTCTCAACCCTTCCTATTCGGATGCCATACAAGGACTAAAAGAAGTGGCTCGGGAAGCGGTTTCCATCAGCGGCAGTTTCGACAACCACTTGATGCTGGCAGGCGCATATCAATTGTCCGGTGACTTCGAACACGCAAAAATGGAGTTCGAAGAAGCCTGGAAGAAGAGCCCCAATTCTCCCGCACTGGCAAAGGCAAGACGGTCCTATTACGTGGCTGTCGTCATCAATCCGACTACACCACCGGCAGTGCTCGCCAATGTGATGACGAAGCTTGAGGATTTGCTTAAACAAAACAACCAGGATGCCGAAATCCTGTTCTGCTACGGGCGAGGCAAAGAATCTCAAGGCGACAGAGAAACGGCAATGAGAGCATACCGCGCCGCCGCCTCAATCAATCCTCACATCCATCCTGACTTATTGCAGGGCATAAGCCGCCTGGGCGGCGGACCGGCGCCGGGAGGCCCGGTTGTAGCTGGAGGCGGACCGGCTGGTGCATCTGCCGCCGCCCCTGGTGGCAAGCCCGGTGCGGCACCTGTCGTTCCTGCCGCAGCGCCGGCAGCACCAATTCTCGATCCAAGACGTTTCGCCGCAGCGGAAGGAAAAATGGCCAGCGGTGACAGCGATGGTGCGCAAAAAGAACTTAACGCTCTCATTGATAAAGATCCCAAAGACGGAGAAGCCTGGCTGCGGATGGGTCGCGTCAATGAAAAGAAAGGCAATCTCGATGAAGCTTCCGCATCTTATAGAATGTCTTTCAACCTCGGAACAAAAGAAGCAAAAGATGCGATGAACCAGGTTGATTTGTCACGCATTCAAAACATCAAGCAAGAGGCCGAAAAAGCAGAGGCGGCGGGCAATTGGATTGTCGCCGCCTCAAGCTGGAAGGAAGCCTGCACTCTGGCACCGCACCTGCCGCTTCCATTCAAGAGTCTTGCTGTCTGCCTGCAAAAGATGGGTGATAGCAAGGAAGCGGAAAAAGTGTTGAAAAAGCTAAAAGACATAGAAAAAGAATAAAGTAGAAAGAAGAGAAAAAACGAAGGTAGCTCGTTGGCAATGTTCAAAGTAAGGCGCCCCACGATATTCAAACCTAAATTTGCCGCCACCACCGTGGTGTCGGTTGCGCTCTGCCTTTCTGTCGCTTCTCTCCAGGCTGTTTTCGCTGAAGAGAAAACAATCGCCGATGCCGACCAATTGTTATTGGAAGGGAAATTGGAAGCGGCCGAGGAGGCTTATAAGGCGCTTACAAAGTCAGATGAGAGCGGGGATGCACACGCCGGACTTGCCGTTGCTCTCGCCAAACAAAACTTTCCTACCAAGATTATCGAAGCGGAAAAACTGCTCAAGGCAGCCAAAGAAAAGTATTCAGACAACGTCAATTTGATGGCTGCTGCTGGTTTCGTTTCCTATGTACACTCACGCCAGGTGGCGTCGCCGGCCAAGAGAGACATGTATCTCGAGGCATCGGAAGCGCTTTGCAAACGCGCTATTAAAGCCAATCCCGACACTGTCATCGCGCACTCGACTCTCGGTCTGGTCAAGCTCGCTCAAGATGATGCTGAAGGCGCAGTCGAGCCGCTGAAAAAAAGCGCCGAGATGAATGAAACGGCTCAAAGCCTGACATTGTGGGCCCATGCGCTTTTACGGTTAGATCCCAGAGACAAGGATGCAGAAAAAATTGTCAGCGATGCATTGGCGCTCGACAAAAAACATTACCCGGCATTTCTGGAAAGGGCGCGCATACTTCTTGCTCAAGGCAAGAACGAAGAGGCTTTCATGCAATTGCGCAATGTGCCCAGAGGGGAAAGAAATGCAGAATGGAGTCTTGTCGAGGGAGACATTTATAGAAGACAGGGCGACGGCCCGGCCGCTTTGGCATCATGGAAAGAAGCTATTCGGCAGGATCCTCACATTCCCGATCCTTATCAGCATATGGGTGAGTATTATGCATTGAGAGGCGACGGCGAATTTGCTATAGCCGAAATGCACAACGCGCTGGAAATTTTGCCTAACGACATGCAATTGCGCAACGCGCTTGCCGAGCTGGCTTTGCGGCAGGACAAACTGGATGTTGCCGAAACCGAATACAGAACAATTCTTGCTTCTAATCCCGACGATCCAAGAGCGCTGCTTGGTCTGGCTCGCGTCTACCACCGCAAAGCCAGGCGCGAAGGCACTTATCCGCCGGGCACTCAAGAATTGATGGACAAATTGCAGAACATCGTCACCGAGCAATCAGTGTCGGTGAAGGCTCAAGTTATCAAACCGGGCGCCAAGAAACTGCAAGAAGACATTCAGCTTAATGAAGCTGAAAAGGCGCTTACACAAAAGAGATTCAGAGACGGGCGTGAGATATTCGCGCAAGTAATCAATACTCACAGAGATGATGCCTACGATCTTCTCACCATCGGCGAGCTGGCTTTGAATGACGGAGACCTGCGTTCGGCGGAAACAGCCTACACTTACGCAAAAGAAATTCCGGAAGTGTCAAACCGCGCCGAGCAAGGCATCAGCAAGATTCTAAGCCAGCGCAACGAGGCAGCACGCCAGACTAAATTGGGCGATGCCACCTGGAAAATTCCTGAAGTAGCGCTCGATCACTACAATCAAGCGCTTATACACGACCCTCAATATCCAGCCGCTTACTATGGGCTTTTTTCGCTGTTTACCAAAACAGAAAGAGAAGATTCCGATAAAGCAATCGACTATGCCACCGCGTTTCTCGAAGCTGCCGATGACGCCAATCCGCTGCGCAAGGAAGTGGAAGCCAATCTGGCGAAGCTGAAGAACAAGGGCGGCAAAAAGTCGAAAAGCAAATAATCACAGTTTTGGAGCAGGGAAATGAATAAATTTCGCAACTTGCTCGCGTTCTTGCTCGATACTTTTGATCGACTGTCTTTTGCTGATAAAGAACGATACACCGAACGTTTCTCTATCACGATGGCGGTCGGCGCCGCCTGTGTGGCTTCCAGTTTCTTCTACTGGATTTTACCGCCAATCGTGCGCGTTCTTGTCGTGCCGCTTTTTATCGGCAGTGCCTGGTGGGCTGGTGCAAAGTTGATTGCGCCTGCTGTCGTCAATCGGCAACCAGTCTTTCAGCCCCCGGTTTCTGCACGTGCAAGACTGACACCACTTCAGCTTGGATTTGCCCTCAGCATCGCCTGTGCGGCATACGCTTTCTTTTATTGGACATTCCCGGTCCCCGAGAGGTTGCTCCTCGTTCCTTTGATCGTCTGCGCAGGCGGGCTTTTGAGCCGGTTGCGTTGAAGCGAGCGACTGATCGTTCAACAGTTAATTGAAAGGTTGAATTAACCAGACCCCAAAACGACGCTCGAAAACGCAAGAATCACAAAGGCGGAATGCAAAAGCGACAAAATATCTGACTTTTGGGAAAGAGAGTGATAGACACTAAAAACTTGCGTTAGATATATAGGTATATTTAAGGAGTAGCAAGGAGTAGGAGATGAGCGTGAAACAGTTCAAAGGCGGCAGAGGAAACTTTGAAGGCGGTGGCGACGATAACTGGCCGCCGGCGGAGAGACCTTCGCAGCGCCGCCCGATGGACGGCTCAAAACCGCGCAACATCCAGGAAACTCAAGCTTGGAAAGACTCCACAGGCGGTTTGCAGAAGATCTGGAAAAACTACCTCAATCTTTTGGGACGGACATTCCAGCAACTGTCCCGCGCCGAACAAGAGCGCTACATCGAGCGTTTCTCCATAACTATCGCCGTTGGCGCCGCCTGCGTCATGTCCAGTTTCTTCTACTGGTTCCTGCCGCCACTGGTGCGCGTCCTGGTCGTTCCTGTTTTCATCGGCGCCGCCTGGTGGGCGGGTTCCAAGCTGATAGCTCCTCAGGTTATCGACCGCTTCTCCCAGTATTTGAAAGCGGAAGAGCAGTATTGAGCGACAACAAAAACAATAATCTGCCGGTCAAAATCGGGGCTGCCCTGATTATCCTGGCCGCAGCCGGTATCATGCTGCCCGCAATTTTCGCCTATGTGGCCGGCATCGGCCGCATGGTGATACTGATTGTGGTGGCACTGGCGGCAGCGTATTTTTTGAACTTGCTCATGGCGCGGCAAGCCGTCAACCGCATGCGCAAAGCTCGCGCCGGCGCAAATGACGGCGGCGATTCCAATGGCGAAAACAATTCCCACGCCAAAAGTGGCAGCAATGACGAATCAAACGGCTCCGACGGCGGCGCGCAATAAGCCCGCCTGATCTACAATGCCTTATCGAGGGCTAGACAAATGAACACGAAACCGGCACTGACACTCTTACTAACGGCAGCAACGCTTTCAGCCCTGGGACTGCTGGCGCAGCCCGCCGAAGCGCAGCGCAAGCAGAATGCCGGCGATCTCTTCAGACCGGCGCAAACCATGCACGGCAAAACAGTGATCATACCTATAGGCGTCCACTTCGAAGGGCGCATCGATCACACGATAGGATCTTCGGTAAGCAAGCAGGGTGAGCGTTTCGAAGTCGAGGTGTCATCGCCGGTTCTGGCAAACGGCACGGATGTCCTCATTCCTGCCGGTTCGGCAATCATAGGAGAAGTGGTCGAATGCACGCCCTCCAGCCGCCTGCCGCACACTAAAGGTTTTCCCAAACCAACCGGACAATTGCGCGTCCAGCTCTCCGGTCTGCGAACGCCTGACGGCGTCACGTATCCGCTTGTAGCATCGCTTGCCGGCGAAACTCAAGCGCAAGGAGGAGGGGGCGGCCGCGGGCGCCGCGGCAATGAGCGCGCCAACACCAGACTCGGTCACGGTGTCGCTTATGTCGGCACCTCCGATGCTTTCGAAGCAGTTGCTCCGGGCGCCCAGCAGCGCTATCGCGCCAAGCCGGGCCAGGCGCCCAAAGTGGTGACTCCGCAAGACATCATGCGCGATCCTATATACGGCAGCGGACAGGCGGGCGGCAATATGTCGGGAATTTCGCATGTGCGCTCTTTGATCAAACGCAATTTCAATCTCTATATTCTTGCCGGGTCGCCCCTTTCGATCAGGGTGGATGCGCCTTTCAAAATGGGCATTGCGGCGGCGCCGGGCAGCACCAGCGTATTGGACTCGCCGATGGACGATCAAGAGCGCATCGATCGCAATGGCGGCAGACGTTTCGCCAAGCGAGGCTCCAAACAAGCCGAGGAAGAGGAAGAAGATAACGCGCAAAACAACCAGCCCTTGATTCCGGACACGCCGGGACAGGGAAATTTCATTCCCGGTAACCAGATGTTTCAGAGTGGCGGACAGCAGCAGCAAGGCGGCTTCCAGGGCGGCGGGCAGCCGGCAGGGGGGGGCGGCTTCCAGGGTGGAAACGGACAAGCGCCTGCTACAATGCCATCCGGCGCTGGACAAGATGGGCAAAAAGCGCCGGGTACTGATTTCTAGCAAACTCGGACTTTAATTATGAACGCCAATGGTGACGGACAGGGAAAGAGCGCTGGCTCGCTGCCTTTTGTCGTCGCTATAACCGGAGCCTCCGGGTCCGTTTATGGGCTTCGTTTGGTGCAGTTTTTGCTATTGCAGAATCAGCCTATCGAGTTGCTTGTTTCCAAAGCGGCGCTCATGGTGATGAAAGAAGAAAATGATCTGGTCTTTGGCGAAAACTTAAAAGAAGAGCTTTTGAAGCATCTCGATTTGCCTGACACTGTGCCGCTTACGGTACATTCTCTGAACAATTATGGTGCGACTGTAGCGAGCGGCTCTTATAAAACTCGAGGCATGGCGGTTGTTCCGTGTTCGCTGGGAACCCTGGGCGCGCTGGCGGCAGGACTTACGGAAAACCTGATACACCGGGCAGCGGCAGTCTGTCTCAAAGAAAGAAGGCCGCTGATGATCGTCGTTCGAGAGATGCCGTTCGGACATATACAACTGAAAAACATGCTGGCGCTTTCGGAAGCTGGAGCAATTGTTTCCTGCGCCTCACCCGGGTTTTACCACAAACCGCAGAGCGTTCAAGATCAAATTGATTTTGTGGTCGGACGCGTGCTCGACCAATTCGGGTTCGACAACCAATTGTTCAAACGATGGAAATCGCAACAGAAGGAAATCTTCAAAAGCACCGGCGGCACAGGCTCGAAGAAGAACGGCTGATGGCGGACAGTAAAGAAAAACTTTCTCAAGGCGACTTCAATGTGGGTCGTGTCATAGGCGCGCTCGGTCTCAAAGGAGTGCTGAAGGTGCGCCTGGAGACTAACAATCCGGATCTTTTGAGCGGCGTAAAAACCGTAAAGGTCAGCACCGCCAGCGGTGCTTCGTCCAATCACAGAGTGGACAGCATGAAGTATGAAAAACGCCATATGCTCGTGAAGCTGGAAGACATATCGGACCGCACGCAAGCCGAGAAACTTCTCGGTGCGATTATCACCACCGAACGCAAACAAATTCGCGATCTCGACGAAGACGAATTCTGGATGCGCGATCTGCTCGGATTGGATGTCTATGCGACCGAAGGCGGCGAAATGCTTGGCACCATATGTGATATCGTCGGCGAGTCGGGAGAATTTCTCGAGATGAAACGTGCAGACACCGGAAAAGCAGACACTGTGCTGATTCCCTTTGTTCGCGCCATCGTTCCGACCGTTGACGTAAAAGCGGGCCGAATCGAAATTGTCAACCTGCCGGGCTTATTAGATTAAACGGCGGCGAGTTACTTTTCCTGCGCACCATTTGCGGTATCACCCGGCGGGACGTTAAAGTCTGTTAAGCAGGGATTAATTGAACAAAGATCAACTTGATTACCTAACGCATATACCTTACCTTATATGTAAATTGAGCAGACTCGCTTGGCGAGATTTCTGCCGGCGTTAACGGGAAACAAAAAATCGCGCCGTCGAGACACTGAGTCTCTTTCGTGTGGCCGGTATATTTTGCAAGTCAGCAAAATAATTCGGCATTGCTCGCGGCACAATCGTCAAAGCCCCCTGCACACCCGTCCAGCAAAATTCCAAGCGTGACGGGACAAATTATCGGAGAAACTGACAAGAATGCCTTCTTCGCTCCAGTCGCCACCCCTTTTGACCCCTCTATCAAGAGAAGATTTTCAAGAACTGGAGCTGTTCTTGCCGACCCTGAAAGTTATTTCCTACAACGGTCCGGGCCTGTCCGGCGGCGTTTCCAAAAGTCTCGAGCCGGTCGTAAAACGCCTGGGCACCAAAGTGCACTGGTTCGCCATCGAAGGCAAATCGTTGCCTGTACAGGACGAGCCTCCCGAGGGATTTTCATTCTACTCGCCAAAGATTCCCGCCCTCCTGGCGGAGCGGCACAGAAAGGCTGCTCAGGATTACCTGTGGCCCTTGCTGCACGGGCTGACAGACAAAGCAAATTTCGATGCGGAGAATTGGAAAGCGTTTCGTCAGGTCAATGAAATCGTTGCCTCTGACTCTTTGAGCGTTTCCTCCCAAAGTTTTCCCACGCTGTGCTGGCTGCATGATTATCAAGTCCCGCTGGCTGCGCCGCTGATGTCCATGCAGGCGGGGCTGATTATTAGCCAGTTCTGGCATGTACCGTGGCCTGAGCCGGAGGCGATCGTCAATTCGCCCATCGGCAAGGAACTGGTCGACGCGCTTCTCTGCAATAAGCTGATCGGCTTCCACACGACAGAGTACGCCACCAATTTCTTGAACACTGTCAAAGAGCTTTTCCCGAACGCACAAGTCGACGTGCTGAAGATGGAAGTGCGCCGCCGCCGCTCGCACACGCGAGTCGTGGTGATGCCGCTCGGTCTCGATTTCTCGCTCTGGCAAAAACTGGCGCGAACCAATAAGCCCAAAGCCGAGGCTATTGGCGTCAAGTACAGATTGGCCAATCAAGTCATTCTCGGTGTCGATCGCATCGATTACACCAAGGGTGTATTGGAAAAACTAGCCGGCATGGAGCGCTTTCTCGAAACGCACGAAAGCTGGCTGCGCCGTTTTCACTATGTGCAGGTCTGCCATGCCGTCAAGCAAAGCGGCTCGCCGGCAACTGAATACGAAGCCAGTGTCTTGTCCGAAATCGCCAGAATTAATGCGCGTTTTGCGTCGAACGGCTGGCAGCCGATTTTGGCGGTCAACGAATATCTCGATCAAAACGACCTGGCTGCCTGGTATCAAGCGGCAGATGTTCTGATAGTCAATTCCATTAAAGACGGACTGAACCTGATCGCCAAGGAATATGTCGCTTGCCGATTAGACGAGCAAGGATCGCTTATCTTGAGCAAGCAAACCGGCGCCTCGGCGGAATTGTCTCAGGGAGCCCTTCTGGTCGACCCCAACTGTCCCGGCAGCATTGCCGATGCAATCGGGCAGGCGCTCAGCCTGGAAGCGGAAGAGAAACGCCGGCGCATGAATTCAATGCGCAGAGTGGTAGGCTGGAATCAGTTGCACGACTGGGCACTTGGCTTCCTCAGGCAGTCAATTCAAGGCGGTCGCCACAACCAGCACGCAGGTATACCGCTCGATTACACGGGCGCACTCAAGTAAGCGTTTTGCATTCAGGCGGAAAGAAAGAGTCGGGCTTTGAATTTTTGAAAGCAGCTATTTGTGCAGCTGCATTGTTTCCCATCATCTGCTCAGCATCAGCGGCTGCAGATAAGCCTGCTGCTTCCCAACCTAATCAAGCTGCTTCCCAACCGAATCAAGCTGTTTCCCAACCGAATCAAACTGTTTCCCAACCTAATCAAGCTGTTTCTCCCGCCAAAAACAGTCCTGACACCCCGGCGAAGATTCTCAAACGGGCGAAGTTTCACACGACAAGGCACGAGTTCAAAGAGGCGGCCACTCTTTGGGCGCAGCTCGCCGACATAAAGCCGGATGCTTATGCCGAGGCGTATCTGGGCTGGTGTCATTTGCAGTTGGGCGAAAAGCAAAAAGCACTGCACCACATAAATAAGTCGATTCGCCTGAATCCCAAGTCTATCGAGGGCTACAGATATCTTGGCTACTATCTGATAGGTGAAGGGAAAGTGCCTGAGGCGGTCAAAGCTTTCCGTACGTCCATGGCTTACGATCCGCATCACAAGTGCAATTGCGGCGACCTTGAAAAACTGGTTCTTTCAAAGAGTAAGAAGCGCGGCACAAGAGGATAGCGCCGCCGCCAAAATATGTTAGAACTAAGCTCTTCGCAGATCTGCGGCGGTCGAGAGTTGATAAGGGTCTGATTATGGATTTTCGCTCGAAATTAGTTACGACCTTGGCATTGGCGGCATTGAGCGTCTTTTCACTTCAATCTGCCGAAGCAGCTTTGGATGTGGACCCGGATTCCAGCTTGCCTGATGCCGGCGCGTTGAACACCATGGCCAAGTCAGCCGTCACTGCGGCGTTTCTGAATTCGCTCAAAGCACACACTTCCAAGATTCGCGACTATAAAGTCTACTGCCGGTTGTACACACGCAAAGGCGGCGCCTGGAAAGATTATGGCGCGGCTGACTACATATATAAGTATCGCGGTTTGTTCAAAGCCACCATTAAGTCCAAAGATTATCGCAACGGTTCAGTTGTGGCGCGAGATTCGAACGGGACAATCAAAGGCTGCGGCGGCGGAGCGCTCAGCTTTATGAAAATCACATTGAAAGAAGACTCGCGTACGCTGCAACTGCCCACCGGCTACAGTCTGGCGAAAAGCGATTTCGCTTCGCTTTATGACGGACTGGCGAGCACCTTGAGCGGCGGCGCCACCGCGACGATGACCGCCTCGGCCAATGTCAAAGCATTTCCGGAGCAAGTGAGCATCATTGTCTTAAGGCAAGGCGCGGCCTCCGACAGTCCTATTGTGGAAGTGCTGTACATCAGCAACGACACCAAGACGCCGGTCGGCTGGCACACATTTCAAAACGGCGTCCCTCACGCGGTAGTACTCTTTCAAAACTTGGAAACGAACAAAGGTCTAAGTGAGGATCTTTTTGCGCTTTAGATATTCCGGCAGTAATTCGAGGAAGTTGATTGCATGTTTAATAAGCGAGCTTACACTCTTACGATTATCTCGGCTGTAATTGTTATGACCGGCGGCGTCCTGCCGGCGATGGCTGAAGATTCCTCCGAGTCGGTCAAACCCAGACAGCGATCGAGCGAACATCAATTGATTCTAAGACGGCGCACAGTCGACGACAAAGAGCAACTGAAGCCGGAGGAGATGCTTTCTGATTTGCGCGATACGCGTCTGAGCGTGGGGCAGGTTAAGCAGCAGGCGATCAATTTGTTTCTCGAGGCGACGCGAGTGGTTGTGAAACCCGGCGATACAGCTTTGCACTTCAGCCCGAACGAAATCAGCGCCAATATGATTTCTGAAAAGAAGAAGTATCTGCCGCCCAGAAAAGACTGGCTGGTTTTCTATATGAACACGCTCGAGCCTATCATTCAACTTTTGACTGACGATATCAATGATGTAGACACGAACGGGCGCACGTCAGTGCCACCAAATATAGAGGCAAAGATAAACCCGCTCTGGAAAACGTGGCAGGCGGATGTTCGTGCCATCAACAAATCGCTTGATGAGATGCAAGAGCTTATCGCGCCCGACTCGGGCACCAATTTGCCTCTGGCGCGCACGGCGCTCGACATTTATAAGAAGGCTGTCGATCTGGAAAAAGTTCGCTATCGTGCTTATGAATTGCTGAGCCAGGAATATTTGGGCATGGAACAGCAAAAAGCAAAACAGCACTGATCACAGGAAATTCAAACAATGAGCGACATTGCGGCGGAACTGGGATTTCTGAGAGGGCAGGAGCTTTTTCAAATCGCCTTCGGCAAAAATGAAATCGTCTTCAGCCTGAACCCCGATTTTATTTCGGTGCATTGTCCGGTTGAATATGCCAGCGGCAATGGGCAGCAATTCGAAATATGGAGTCCGGGTTCGGTCCTGCAAGACCCAGCTATTTTCAGGCTTTTGCATACTCAGATTGCATCCTTTGCCATGAATCAAAATGAAGATCTGAAGCTCGATTTCACAAACGGCGACTTTTTGGTGTTTCGCAAAAAACCAGAAGCAAACGGCTCCTATCAGATTAGCTGCGGTCAGGAAGTGATTATTGTTTAGTTTGGAAGTTAGATTTAAAAGCAGGTTTTTAAAATTGAGATTGCGAAAATCGTTCGAGCTAGCTGCATTTTTGGCTGTGGCATCTTCCTGGTTTTACGTCGGGCACCTGGATGCCGCTTCGGCCAAGGAATCTGTGAAAGCGAAACCGGGCGCCGCCAAAAGTGCGACCAAACCGACAGCCGGTGATCCGGTGGATGCGTACATCAAAACTGTCAGCCCGAAAATTCATGGTGCCTGGAAAGCACCGGAAACAAAGACGGCGCAGCAGGTGGTCGTGTCCATTAAAATATCCGCCGACGGCAAAGTCAGCGAGCTTAAAATCAAGGAGGCCTCAGGGGATCAGGCATTTGATGACGCGACGATCGAATCGTTGAAAACAATCGGACAGTTGCCGCCGCTTCCGCCTTCGGCAAAAAATGGATTAACGCTCGATTACACATTTCATGCCGGTGAAAAAAATCAGTCGACAAAGGCCGACAATGAAGCTTATGTAAATGCGTTCAGCCGCAAGGTCAACAGCCGCTGGCGCAATCCCAAAGTCGAAAGGGACTATCAAGTGTCAGTGGCGATAACTGCAGATAAGGCAGGCAAGCTGGTTTCAGCGAAAGTGGTCAAATCGTCAGGCAATAAAGTTGTCGATGAAGCCGGATTGACTGCAGCGAAGCTGGCGGAACCATACCCTCCAATGCCGGAAAGTCTGGGTGACAAAATTACGATTAACTATACTTTTCAAGCCGGTCCGGGAAAAGACGTAATCAACAAAATGCAGTTCAACGGTGTGCCGTTGCCGCAAGGTGACTACCAAATCTCAGCCGGAGGCGCGCAACTCAGGCCGCTTGATGTCGACACTGCAATCAATAGAAAATTGCAGGAGCGCGAGGCGCAAGCGCAAGATCGCATGCTTTCTATAAAAGCCAAACTGACTCAAGCGGAAAACAAATTTGGAAAAGAAAGTATTGAGGCTGCAAAAGCGCGGCACGAATTAGCTAAGTGCGCCGTGGAATTGCATGACTACAAAGAGGCAGAAGCGGCATATAGTGCGGCTTTGTCGATCGTCGAGAAAGATGCAGCGCAGGCGGCGGAACTGCAGAGCTTGCTTGCTGATTATGCGCAAATGTATGTCACGACGGCACGACTCAAGGAAGCAGAGCCACTGCTCAGTCGTGCCTGCGAAATCGGCAAATCAGGCAATGCTATGCCTAAACAGCGCAAAATCATGGAAGAATACGCGCGGTTGCTCTACAAGCTAAATAGAACGGCAGACGCCGATGCAATTTATAAACAGTTGCGAGCTGCGCCGTAAGACTAAATTTGGTCTTGAATTATTGTGTATCCGGGAATGCCAATTTGACGGCAAGTGGTGAAACGTAACTGGTTAGCTGAACATAACTTGGTCGACTAGATTTAGCACAAGCATTCATGAGTGTGGTGAATGTCCACCTCTTGCGATCGAGAAAACACCAGTAGCGAGCCGCATATCTCTGCGCGTATTTTCTGCTTATGCGATGGTGAGTCTTGCGTACGTATTGAAAAAAGTGCTTGAGCGAACCTTTTCTTACCTTATCCGAAGCAGGCTTGGTCATAGGAAGGACTGCGTCATCATAGTCCTTGATTGCAAGAAACTTGTTGCCAGGTAGAGCTCTGGAGAAGCCGGACAGTTGCAGCATTGTCAGCGCGCCCAGAAGGTCGGTAAGTGGCGCATCAATGGTGTCACTCAAGGAGTCTAAGCTAACAGGTTCATGCTTTATCTGGTGATAGACTTTCCTTTCCAGGTCTCCGCATGCCTTTAGACCTTCTGGCTCGTCTTGGATTTGTGGCTGCAGTGAAGGCATTTCCCCTTTCTTTTTTGCGCGTTCTGCGGCACGCTTTTCTTCTTCGGCTTGCTCGGCGAAAGGGTGTTCTCTAGCAGGTGTTTCCTTGCTGCGTTTGCCGATTATCTCGCGGAACTTTGCAGTCAATACATTGGCAGCAGAGTCCATGTTTTTCATAACCACGTCGGAAAGTTCGTGGAGAATCACCCCGCCTGTAGAAGATGCAACGCTAGCGCATTTTGCGAAATAGTTGGCACTGACAGCAATACCTTCTGACAGCAAGAAGGTCCCGAGGCAATAAGCTACTGGTTTCTTCACTCCGTGAAAGAACGTGTCGGCAGTGACGAAATTCTTCTTTTTGCAGCGAGTGCACCGGACTGTTCGCTCCGCAAAATTTCTATTCGTCAGCAAAGTTCCACATTCGCAAATAACCCCGTGCGGTGCAACTGCAATGCAAATCGCTTCTTCGCAGTCTGCACTGGTCGGAAACAACTCGAAGAAACTTGCAACAGCAAGATCGATCTCCTCTTTTGTGGAGGTGACTTTTGGTTGATTGGATGATCGAACAGAAAACATTTGAAATCTCCTCATTCGCGCCTACAAATGAGTACGTAATCTGAAGACAAAAAGTTCAAAAAATTTGCAAAAAACTTTTTTCGCTCAACGTGACAACCGCGCAATCACCCACCCTTGCTATAAAAAAACGAACCGTTATCGGTTCGTTTTAAAAAAAATGGTGTTTAGGCTTTTTTGAATTTCGAAGAAATTACCACTTGAGAAGATTGAATCTTTCCATATCGACAGTAGAAGTATTGCGATAAATCGAAAGAACGATAGCCAAGCCGACTGCAGCTTCCGCGGCCGCGACCGTGATTACAAAGATAGCAAAGAGTTGTCCTTTGACCTGAACCGGATCGACATATCGTGCGAAGGCAACAAGATTGATGTTCACTGCATTCAGCATCAATTCAATCGACATCAGCACACGTACGGCGTTGCGGGAAACGACCATGCCGTAGAGGCCGATTGCGAAAAGCACGGCTGCTAGTGTCAAATATTGAATAAGCGGATGCTGATTGAAAGTAAGGGCGAAGAAACTGCCGACAGTACCGACCGCCATAATGATGGATGTCTGTCCACCAAGTAATGCAACGGTGGAACCAAGCAACACAATCAAAATAAAGGCGAGAAGCTCGGTGTAATCCTTGAGCTGCCACGACTCCAAGATTGGCGCCAGACCGGCATACTGAACAAAATTATCGAGGCTGCCAGTCGCATAGGCGCCGACTACGAACATGGTCGCTACGGCATAAGCAATCGCATAAAAAACTGCTTGTGTTCGATCCTGAGTGGCTTTAGCAGTGGAGCTTGTCATTTCAATCTACCTCCCAGAAGCGACAGGCTCTTTATCTGGCCTGGCATCACCGGCGGTGGGTCCGTCATCCACCACTGAGTATTCGTAATCATCTTCGCCTGGTTTCGGCGGCTTTTCTGCTTTTGCCAGCATTACAGCCCCAATCAAGGCGGCAAGCAACAATACGGAAGCAAATTCGAAAGGCAGAGAATAGTCGGTTGTAAGCGCGCGTCCAAGAACCTCGACATTGGCAGAATCAAGCGGCTCGCTGCTCAAAGTCCAATTCTCGGGTCGTACGGAAAGATAGATAGTCATAAACAATCCGACTGCAACCATAAATGCGCCTAATTGATTAGCCGGCGCGGCAGTACTCAATTGTGTTCGTTCCATTCTCGGATTGGTGAGCATAAGAGCGATAACAATTACCAGAGTGATGCCAACTGCGTAAATCATCAGTTGAGCCAGCGCCAGAAATTGCGCTTGCAATAAAAGGAAAAGGCCACAGATTGAGCCAAATACGCCAATCAGAATAAATCCGCTTCTGATGATGGCTCTGTCCAGAATGACACCATAAGCAAGCGGTATGGAGATGGTGGCAAGAATGTAGAACATTACGCTCTCGACATTGGTTTCAGCCCACGTTTTGAGCATCTCAAACTGTTCCATAATTCCCTCTTTCTACTCCTGTGCACCCGGGAAAGTTTCCTCACCCGATCTCCAGTTACTCTTTTGGCTTATCGTCGCCTTCTTTCTTCTCAGCTTCTTTCTTTTCTTCTGCAGGCTTAGCCTTGTCGTCTGCCTTCTCTTCGGCAGGCTTGGCGTCAGCCGGCTTGTCTGCGGTTGCTTCTGCCGGCTTAGCTTCGGCAGCGGGTTTAGCGTTGGCAGCCGGTTTTGCTTCCGCAGCCGGTTTCGCTTCCGCAGCCGGTTTCGCTTCTGCAGCGGGTTTTGCTTCGGCAGCCGGTTTCGCATCAGCGCCTTCGGCAGGTTTCGCTGCTGCGGCGGCGGGCGCTGCAGGTTTCGCTGCGCCGGCGGCTCCAGCCGCAGCTCCGGCGGCAGGTGCTGCCTTGGCCGGTTTCGGCTTCGGCAACGGAATTTCTTTACGGGCGAAATAGTAGCCGGACTCTTCCTGACTGAGTGTCAGTTTGCGCAAGTCGTAAACAAGCGCCTCGCGGCTGTACTCGGACATTTCAAAATCATTGGTATTGATGATGCAACTGGTCGGGCACACTTCCGTGCAGAGACCGCAAAACATGCAGAGCCCGTGATCGATTTTGAAATCGATCAATTCCAATTTATTGGTTTCAGGGCTTTTGTGAGCCGTAATCTCGATGCATTTGTCGGGGCAAACGCGCTCGCATTGCCGGCAAGAGATACAGAGGTGCTCGCCGGTTTCCGGATTAACCGAAAGTGCAAGCCGACCTCTTATATGGGTGTCCGGCATCTTATCCGGATAGACTTGCGTAATTGGCTCACGAAATGTGTGCATAGCCACTGTCTTCAAACCACGGCAGATTTGATACAGGCTGTCTTTGGCGCGTGTAACTAAACTAAGACCCAACATGTACGTTTACGAACTCCCTTGCAAAGACAACCAACAAGAACACGATAAGCGACAAAGGAATCAGGCGTTTCCAGCCAAAGTCCATGAGCTGGTCGATGCGGAAACGTGGCAACGTTCCGCGAATCAGAACAGCGAAAAAGACGATTGAATAGACTTTCAAGATTACCCAGATAGCGGCGAAGAGCGTGGGCGGATCGACCAGCTTTATTTGAATGAGCGGTGTCAGCGCTTGATTGATGACACTGGCGAGCTGCGGTCCGCCTAACATCGTCCCGAGCCAGGCCGGCACTGGACAGTCGCCGCCGCCCAGGAACATAACGGCTGCAATCGAAGCCACTATAAACAAGTTTGTGAATTCCGCCAGGAAGAAGATAGCGAATTTGATGCCACTATATTCGGTGTTATAACCGCTGACCAATTCAGATTCCGCTTCCGGCAAATCGAACGGAATACGGTTGATTTCGGCGCAGGCGCCGGTCATGTAGAGTCCGTAGGCAATGAAGGTTGCTGCAATCAGGACCAGGACGGCGACGACTGCGATGATGCCCGCCATAGATTCCTGCCCGGCCGAAAGACCGAGAGCTGCCATGGTCGGCTCTACATAAGATGATTTGAGGACTTGATCGAAAGACTTCTCGGAAAGCTCTTGCAGCGCCGGTGCCGAATTGGAGAATTTTAATGCCAGAGCGGCATCCAGTCCGCGCAACGCACCACCGCCCAGAATATTCCAGTTAAGAATGCCGCCGCTTTGTTGTTTTGCAATCTGCACCACATCAAGGCTGCCGGCAAGCAAACAGATGGTAACAAGAGATAGAACCAGAGGAATTTCATAGCTGATTGCTTGAGCGGCTGATCTAAGACCGCCCACGAGCGAGTATTTGTTGTTGCTCGCCCAGCCGCCCATAACGATGCCCACGACTGGCACTGAGGACGCTGCCAGAATGAAGAAAATCCCCGTGGGTAAGTTCACAATCTGGAAGAGTTCGTGATAATTGGTCACGGCTGCCAGAAGTGGCATGGCGCCAAATATAGATGGGGCGAAGAAAACAATCGGAGCGAGCGTGAACATGAAAGCATCAGCGCCGTGCGGCGTGATGTCTTCTTTGAAAAGCAGCTTGACCGCGTCTGCGGCAGTTTGCAGATAGCCGTCCGGGCCGACCCGGTTGGGGCCCAGGCGAACTGTGAATATGGCCAGCGCGCGCCTTTCGATCAGAACCATGAACATGGCATTAATAGGAATGAAGACGAGCACCGAAAGAATGGGCGTGAGCGCCTTCAGCGTTTCGGCCGTCATGCGGGCAGCGTCGCTGTCGTAGGAGGAAAGCATCATCGGCAGTGCCACGCCGACCAGATAGCAGGCGATCCAGACAGCACCGAATATGATGCACCACCAGGTTATGGTGAGCGTTCCCAGTTTTAAAATTTCGGCGCCGTTTCTCATGGTTCTAGAAGCTGTCCTTGTTCCTAAGGAATTGAGTGTCTCTTTTCTGTCTGTCTATCTTTCTATCTGTCAACGTCCGGCAAAATTACATCGATGGAACCGAATATCGCCATAACGTCCGCAATCGGATGGTTCTTCAGCAATTCCGGCAATATCGAGAGATTGCAGAAGGAAGGATTGCGCCACTTGATTCTGTAGGCGCGATCCGAACCGTTCGAGATGATGTAGCAGCCCAGCGTTCCGCGCGGCGATTCGACTGCGGCGAAGCCTTCACCAGCCTTGACGCGCAAACCGGCAATTTGCTTCTTGCCTGAGATTTCTCCCTGGGGAAGCATGTCCAGGCATTGCTTGATGATTTCGTTGGACTGGCGCATTTCGCGAATGCGAAAGATGTACCGGTCGAAAGTGTCACCGTCTCTGTCGTTGACAGGCACATCGAATTTCAGTTTGGGATAAACCGAATACGGCTTGGTGCGCCGCAAATCGATGTTGACACCCGATGCTCTTATCGATGGTCCCGTGATGCCGTAGTCCATGCCCAGCTCTTTTCTTAGAATGCCGACACCTTTGGTGCGCTTCAAGAAAATTGGATTCTCAGTGACGATGGCTTCGTATTCATCGACGCGATCAGGAAATTCTTCGGTGAATTTTTTTAGTTTGGACAGCCAGGCATCCTTGGGATTGCGCATGACTCCGCCAATGCGAATGTAGTTGAACATCATCCTTTGTCCGGCAATTTCCTCGAATAATTCGAGCAATTTTTCTCTTTCTCTAAAAGGATAGAAAGGAAATCCGAACATGGCGCCCAAATCGATCAGATACGTTCCCAACCAGAGCAAGTGCGAAGTGATGCGGTTCATTTCCGAAACCATGACGCGCAAATACTCAGCGCGCTCGGGTACTTCGCATCCATCTACGACTTCGGCGGCTCTCGCCATCGCCCAGGAAGTGAACATGCCGGAGAGATAATCGACTCGATCGATCAAAGCCTGATATTGAAACCAGGTGCGATTTTGCCCCTGCCACTCTTGAGCTCTGTGCAAGTGTCCGAGAATCGGCTCTGTATGGCGAACGATTTCTCCATCCAGAGTCAGGATCAAACGCAGCACTCCGTGCGTGGCCGGATGCTGAGGGCCCATGTTGATGAGCATCTCATCAGTTTTCAGCCTGGGTGTCAGATCGACTTCTGTATCCGTTGCCATTGAGTTAGCCTCTATCCTTCGATTTTTTTACTAGCGGAAGCTGCCGGGAGCTTTGTCGTTGAGGGCATCGACCAACTGCTTGTAATCACGGCGCAGCGGATGTCCGTCCCAATCCCAAACGTTGAGAATGCGTCTTAAATATGGATGACCGTAATAGCGAATGCCGACAAGGTCATAGGTTTCGCGCTCGTGCCAGTTGGCTGCGCTCCAGAAGCGGGACAAAGACGGCACCAGAGGGAGTTGACCTTCGACTACGTCGGTCTTCTTGACACGCACTTTTATTATCAGTTCATTGTTATTCGAATAAGACCAGAGCTGGTAAACCGAATCGAAAGTGTCTGCACTGTCGACACCGCTTACAGCCACCAGGTAATCGAGTTTTATCTCGGACGATCCTCTCAAGAGCTTCATTGCAGCCTCGAGGTGAGCGCCGTCGATTTCGATGGTTTCGACTCCGCACGAATCAGGCAAACGCGTGGTGGCAATGCCGTGATCCTTCAAAAACTGCCCGCACAAACCTGGACCTTTCGGCTCCTCCGGCGGTTTTGCGGCTGGTGTTTCTGACATTTCAAACTTCCTTCGCTGATACTGTTGCTGTTTCTTCTTCGCTTTCTCTTATTTGCTTTCTTGAAGACTCTTGAGAGGATCGAGCGCCAGAGCCGTTTCATATCGTGCTTCATCAACAAGATCTTCAAGCGGACGTCCGGTGTCGTAATCTACATAACGAACGGCGTTCTGCCTGTACTTTTTCTTTTTGCGCTCGGCATATGACTCGGTGCGGATTTTCTGCTGCAGTTTGAGCAGAGCGTCGAGGATGCCTTCCGGACGCGGGGGGCAACCGGGCAGATAGATATCGACCGGAATAATGCGATCCACGCCCTGCACTACAGAATACGAATCGTTGAACATGCCGCCCGTCACCGTGCAGGCACCCATGGCGATCACATATTTGGGCTCAGGCAATTGCTCGTAAAGAGTAATCAGAGCCGGCGCCATTTTGCGCGTGATCGTGCCGGCTGTGATGATCATGTCTGCCTGTCTGGGAGTAGCGCGGAACACTTCAGAACCAAAACGCGATATGTCGAATTTCGACATACCGACGGACATCATCTCGATTGCGCAGCAGGATGTTCCAAAAGTCAAAGGCCAAACCGAATTCGAGCGGGCAGCGTTGGCAATGGGACTGACAACAGGAGACAGCAAATCACCCATCGCTTCAATCATTTTTTCGAGCGTTGTCAGCGTGACTGTATCTTTCAGTTCGTCAGGGACTTCGCTCGGACCCTGGACGTTACCTTCGGCCATTGATGTTTACTCCCACTCAAGAGCGCCTTTTTTCCAGGCATATGCAAGTCCAACCACCAGAATGGACAGAAATATCGTCACTTCGATAGGTCCGAACATCTTGAAATTGAGCGCTTTGCCGACCTGGTCGGTTGCCAGAGCCCAGGGAATGAGAAATACGATTTCGATATCAAAAAGAATAAAGAGAAGCGCATAGAGGTAGTAGCGGATATCGAACTGCACGTGCGCTTCCTGAAGCGGCTTCATACCGCATTCATAAGGCTGAATCTTGGTTTTGGACGGTCTGTGATACCCGAACATAAGTTGCAAAATCCAGGCAAGCAAGATCATTCCAAGTGCCGGAAGAGCAAAACCCATCAGGACAAACAAGGCAATCTGCGCCAACTGAAGTTGATACATCGCTTTCCCCGAGCCGAATATTTCTGGCAATCAGCGGCCTTTTTCACCGCCTGGTAAAGCATATCAGCCCGGACTTTATGCCGCACAGTTACTAGATTATAGGCAGGTAAGAAGAGAGTTGAAATTCACCTTTAAAAGCACACTTTAGGGACGGTCAGCCGCTTTTCGCCCAGTTCTGAAATTTGCTCAATACTTGATTACTAACTTTCAAAAGCATGGACGCCAAGCGGCACGCTGGTTTGAAAAAAAATGAACCGTTAACGGTTCATTTTAAAAACTGGCAAAAATTTCAAGTAACGCGTACGAATGGGCGGCCTGACAGACGGCGTGTTTGCGGATTCGAAATCACTTGACTATGCAGGCGATCGAACCAATTTCGAAGCGTTCAAATCCAGCCCCTGTCCGTCTGACGGGTCAAGTCATGCAACAATGGTTAACAAAAATGCGACTCTTTCCTTCAAGTATTCAAGACAAGGCTCCTTGTAAGTAAAAATAATGGATGCTGGCCTATTCTTTTTTTGGAAGCATTTTTTGGAATCTCGAAGTAGTTACTCATGACAGATAGTTATTCGCTTAACCCCAAACGAACAAAGGAGCTCGAGCAACTTTGTCACAAGCTAGGTGTCTTATTTGGACGCCTGGCCGTTTTAAACGAAGCCCTGACTCATTCTTCCTTTGCAGCCGAGACCCCGGGCGCCCGCGATTACGAGCGGCTCGAATTTTTCGGCGATTCGGTATTGCGTTTCGTTGTCAGCGAATATCTGCTGGAGCGATTTACTGATTACGACGAAGGGCAACTGACCGCCATTCGCTCGGTGCTCGTGTCGGACAAAACACTGGCGGAAATCGCCCAGGATTTTGGTTTGAGCAAGTACATTTTGCTGGGACGCCAAGTCCAAATGCGGCCGTCCATCATGGCGCGCTCCATGGAAGCCATTTTTGGTGCGGTATACAACGATCTTGGTCTATTCGAAGTACAAAATCTGGTCCTCAGACTTTTCGGAAGCAGAGCAACAGAGGTCGACAAAGACGAAGCCAAAGACAATTACAAGGCTCAATTGCAGGAATTCAGCCAGGGCGGCGGGCAAGGCGTGCCCGTTTACACCGTCGACAAAATCGATGGACCGCCGCACGAACCGACTTTTTCCGTTTCGGTAGCGCTGGAAGGCAACACCATTGCATCCGGAACAGGCAGCACTAAAAAAGCAGCAGAGCAAATGGCTGCCAAAGCGGCGGTAGAAAAAATAGGCGTTTCGGCACTAAAGAAAAGCGGCCGCACGAGCGACCGCTAGCTTATTTTTAATTCTGCGACAGCCTCTCGGGATGCCTCTCTTAACGCACGCCTGCAGGCGGTTGCGCGCCCGGAGCCGGTGCCGGCTCGGCATTGAAATCAACAGTATTGATGCGAGTCGGTGAAAGGTCCACCGGCTGCTGTGCTGGCGATGTGGAATTTGTTTGAGTGCCAACCCCGAGTGCAGGCAGACTTTGCAAATCTACCGGCACGACAACCGGAACCGGTGCCGAATCAGAAATATGGGCCGGCAATCCGGAGCGATCGGCAAGCTGCTTGGCATGCGTTCTCAAACCAAGCGCGGCGCGATTGGCCACGGCTGCTTTGTACTCCGCTTCGGCAGCGCGCAACAATGCTTTTGACGCATCAAGCTGCTTGCGGCACTGCTCCAGTTTTGCTTTTGCCTGCTCGACTGCATGGCTGGAAGCACTCAACTCTGGGGTTTCGCCGGCAGTTGCCGCTGTCTGCGCACCAGCGCCGATACCAAAAACCAATGTGATAGAAAGGGCACAAAGTGCTCCCATTACTGAACAACGATAGAAACTTACTGGCTTCATTTGCTTGCCCCGCCTGTCAAAACCATGATGAACAATGGACCGAGAGTCATTATATGACCGATTTAAGATCAGCGCGCAACTATGAAAAAGCTCACAGCATGGGGCTATGCAACAGATCTTCGCCGTCTATACACTTGCCTGTTTTTAAACACGGACATATATAGTTAGGTTGGCAAAGTCGACAAAACAGATTCCGCGAAAAACGATTTTCGAGAAGCCAAGCGAAGAATTTCCGGCGAGTTTCTATTTGTGTTAAGCGCCAGGACAAAAAAATTGGCGCTGACTTGCAGCGATGTAGAGAAAAGTTGCAGCGAATTAGATAAATAGCCGATAAGGCAAATTCACAAAATCACCCACACCGGAGCCGGCAGGGAAGCCGAAAACAAGGCACCAGCCTGACTTGCGGGGGATAAGGACCAACTCGAAACTATAAAGCAAGTCTAAAGGTTGCTCCAATCCTCAATAGATAACCTTGAAGTCCGCGCGGGGGTTGTCTTATATTGTACGTTTCCGCCCGGTGGCGGAAAGTTTCGGTTGCATGCCAAGATAGAAATATCTTCGGCTGGCAGCCAGCCGACAATTCGGCGTGTCGATGCTCCAGCGAGTGCTCGGGCATTTCGCGGAAAACACGAGAGCGAGGTTTCGACCGCATCGATGCAACAACTTCTAGAGGTTAAAGGAGTGGCAATTTCAGTGACGGAAAAGCAGTTACAACACGACCAGGACACTCGGTCTGAATTCGAGCGCCTTCTTGATGAAACGATGAACAGCCGCCGCTACGAGCAAGGCGACATCGTTAAGGGTCTCGTCGTTCGTGTCGAGCGTGACGGTGTGTTGGTAGATGTGGGAAGCAAGTCTGAGGGCTTCGTGCCTCTCAAGGAAATCTCCAACGTGCCGGTCGACAACATCAAAGATGTAGTCAAAGACGGTGAGGAGCTGGAGTTTTACATCCTTCGCGAGGAAAACGAAAACGGACAGCTCACACTTTCACTGAAGAGAGTTGCTCAAGCCCGCGGTTGGGTTTTGCTCGAGCAGCAAAAGAAAAACGACGACACTATTCGCGCCAAGATTTCAGCAGTCGTCAAAGGCGGCGTAGTCGTAGATGTTTATGGTCTGCGCGGTTTCGTACCGGCCAGCCAATTGCGCGTAAAGGGAACCACGCCGGAAGAATTGATCGGCATGGAAATCCCGATGAAGATTTTGGAAACGGACACCAAGCGCAACAAGCTGATCCTCAGCCAACGCCTTGCTGTTCAAGAAGAAAAAGCAGCACAGCGCGAGAAAATCCTCAGCACTCTTGCTGCCGGTCAAGAAGTTACAGGCGAAGTGGTTCGTATCGCGGACTTCGGAGCCTTTATCGACCTGGGCGGACTGGATGGCTTGCTGCCAATCTCGGAAATTTCGTGGGAACGCGTTTCCCATCCGTCCGATGTGCTCAAAGTCGGTCAGGTCATCACCACAAAGGTGCTCAAGGTCGACCAGGAGAAAGGCCACATCTCTCTCAGCTTGAAACAGATGCAGCCTGATCCGTGGAAAGAGATCGAAGACAAATTCCAAGACGGACAAGTGGTGTCAGGTACGGTGCGCAAGATTCAGAGCTTCGGCGCATTCGTTCAAATCTATCCGGGCGTAGACGCGCTCTTGCCGACTGTAGAGATGTCCGACACACCGAATGTCAAACCGGAAGAAGTCGTCCAAGTAGGGCAGAACGTCAAAGCAATCATCAAAAAGTTCTCTCCAAAAGAGCACAAGATTTCTTTGAGTCTGAGAGGCATGGACGTCAGCGACTTGATCGGCGGCTAGGACACGACCGCTGTAAGACAAGTTTGGAAAAGAGGCGGCGAAAGTCGCCTCTTTCTGCTTGCGGTCGAACCGATCGCAGGCGTAAGCACTCCTGCTGAATTAGTATTTTGCGACCGGCAGAGTTTGATTCTAAGTGTGCTTGGCGGGCACAGCACCGCTTTGCAAACACTGCAAGAAGGCCTGCACCAGGGTCGGGTCCCACTGTCTTCCGGCACCACGAGTGATTTCTTGTTGCGCTTCCTGCGGGTCGATACCTGGTCCATAACGCATGTCGCTGACCATGTTGTGATAGGCATTGGCAAGGCATATGATTCTCGCCTCAATCGGTATCTCGTTTTCTTTGAGACCGGCTGGGAAGCCCTCACCGTTATACTCTTCGTGATGCGCACGCACAATCGGCGCCAGATGAGCCAGATCGGGAAATGACTCGAGCAATTCGGCTCCATCTATCGGATGGCGCATGACCGTAATCAGCTCCGAATCATGCAGCTCTTCTTCGCGCTTTTGCAAAATGGGAGCAGCGGCTCCAAGCTTGCCGACATCGTGCACTAAAGCCACCTGGCGAACCAGAATCTGCGCCGCCTCATCCAGCCCGGCTGTTTTCGCGATGGCCACTGCATATTCAGCGACCTGGCGGGCATGACCATTCAAATATTTGTCTTTAGCTTCGATTTGAGAAACCCATCCATCGATGCGCCCAAGCATACGGGCATCCAGACCTGGTGTAGCGAAAATGTAATCGCTTGTCGGATTGGCTGAAGAAAGTATTTCCTGCAATTTCGCCTGAGCCTTGGCTTCATCGATCTCGATCGGAGGGCCCTGAACGAATTCAGGCTTAGCGGGTGCCTCCGGCTCCGGAGGCGGTGCTTCGGCGGCTTTGAATTGAGACTTGTCTTTGTGCATCGAAGCCAAAAGAGCACTGCCTTGAGCCGCGGCACTGGGCGCTTTGCCTTTGCCGAGCTTGCCGCGCAAACCACCGGAGCCGCCACTGGGAGCATTTTTCGGTGTTTGAATAGAATCCAGATCGCCCCAGGCGCTCGGCGCAGCAGGAGCGCCGCCTTTGGGAGTGGGAATATCGTCAAGATTGCCCCAACCACCGGCGGCTGGTGCTTCCGGTGAAGCTGGCGACACTTGAGCGGCTTGGGGTGCAGATGCAGGCGCAGCCGGAGTGGGGGCAGGCGAAGGCGGCGCCGGATCTGGTGCCGGCGAGGCTGGAGCCGCGGTGGCAGGAGGCTGCTGAGCAGTCTCTAAAGCTTCGGCAGGCAAAGCGGCAGAAGGAGCTGCGCTTGCAGCGGCGTCTGCAGGAGTAAAGTCCGCCACTTCGGCAAACTCTCCAAAATCTATGTCCGCATATGGATCTTTGGCTTTGATCTCACCAAGGTGTTCGCTCAGATCGGCCGTCTTGGTCAAAACTTCCTCAGCGCTGATCGGCAGGACATCAGCGGTGGCGGTGGTAGGCGGAACCGGCTCGAGAATATTGGCAAAAGCATTTCCGGCGGCCGTTTGCGCCGGCGGTTGCAAACTTCCCTGTCCGCGCACCACCGGCGTTATCGTTGGTTGCGGCAGGTCCGCTGAAGTGGCGGCAGCCGCATCTGATGGTGTCGCCTGCGGTGGCACAGCAGGAGCCTGAGGCGGTGCTGCTTGAGCGGCCGGTTGAACAGCCGGGGGAGCCGGTGCCAGAGCTGGAGCCGGAGTCACAGGAGGCGGCGGCAACGCTGCTTTGGCCTGCGGAGGTATAGAGGGCTGTGAAGTTTTGCGGGCGGTCGGAATCGCCTGAGCACCGAGCGCGCCTTTCAATGCATTGCGAACCGAGCCGATAGAAGCTCTTTCACTTTGAGCGCCGCTGTCTTGAACCACTCTCTGGTGGAGCTGCATGATGGGCTCACGAGCACGCTTTTCAGCCGGCAATTTGAGCAAAGCTTCGGCAACTTTATCAGCGACATTCTGCACCATGTCGATTTCTCCGCGTGTCCAGGCGCGGCGGTAATCGCACTGCTGCAAAATGACGCAACCATGCGTGGCGTTGGCGGTTCTTAAGGGCACTCCCAAAAGGGACTTGACACTAATAAGCTGCAATTCGTCTTGTACAGGAGAAACATAGGAATTGAGCTGACCTTCATAGACTTTCAGTGGCGCACGGCTGAGCAAAACCTGCGCGATCAGCGGGGAGTGGGTTGTCGGCCAGTAATAATCCTGGCAGCTTTGCACTTTATCTTGTTGCCAGAACTCGTAGCACTTCCAACCTGCTTGAGTGTCGTCCGTGCAGATAAAAAGGCAGCGGCTCGCCTGCAAAACCTTGCCAAGAATATTGACGACCATAAAGAGCGCATCGCCGATACCCAGAGAATAAGCCATCACATTGCCGATTTCGACAAGGAACGTATCCCTGAATGTGTCGCGCTGAATGATGTCGTTGATTTGAGCGTGCCGGATGATATCGCCCAATTCGCCTAAAGCCACTCGCATGGAATTGACTTCGTCGCGAGAAACATCCGAACGCCTGGTCAGACTCAAGGCGCCAAAAGTGCGCCCGTGAATCACCAGAGGCATGGTCACATTGGGCAGATTGTCAGGAAGCTTCTGGTCTTTATGCGGCTTGAACTCACAGATCGAAGTGACGTTCGGATCAAGCGGATTGCTGACCATGATCTGGCAGGAATCGGCATTGAATGTTTCGCCGATTTCTTTGACAGTGGTCTCCAGGATTTTTTTCAAATCCCGAACCCCTGAAAGTTTTTGCAGTAGCGCTACTGTCATCGAAAGTTCTTTCTAAGTCGTAAGACTCCCAACCGCCAACAGGCATTGACCATAAGTCTTTTGCGCCTAGTGCCCCTCAGAATCCTAGTATCTCTTATTTAGATCTGTTTGTGTTGTCTAAGCTTTCAATTTTGAAAGAGCCATATCCACGACTTCTCTTACATTTTTGGCTAAATTAAGGCTGCCAAGACCGTCAATGGGTATCCATGCCGCATCATGGACTTCCTGCGCGACCGTCAAAAGAGGCATTTCACCGGACTCGCTGCGGTCAACGGCACATAAATAAGCCAGATCCACGTGATAGACCTCAGCGCCTTTTTCAACAGCGAAAACCCCATGCATGCACAATGGCTGTTGCAGAAAGAAGGCATCGCTGTCGATCGACATCGGCAGCTCCGAGGTCAACACAGCCACTCTCACGCCGGTCTCTTCAAAAACCTCTCTAATGGCAGCCTCATGGGGCAGCTCGCCCGCGTCGATATGCCCGCCGGGCGGCAGCCAGGCACCGATGCGGCGATGATGAACGAGAAGGATATGACCCTCCTCGATTACAACCGCCGAGGCCGTGAAATGATTTGGAACCGGCTTCAGCGCCGGCAAGATGTGCGTCGACATATTGGCACGGTTCATCAAACAAAAAGCTCCTGCAGTCCCACTTCGAGGTTTTAAAACCGAACCGTTATCGGTTCGGTTTCAGAATATAACCATGGCAACCGGCAGGGATGCGGAGAGGTGAGCGCCCGGAAGTGAACAAGCTCAATAATTTGACCGGCACGCTGGTTCAGGATTCGCTAAAATTGACAGGATGGAAAAGGCGATTTTCGAACCACCGCCCCAACAATTACAGTCGGTTGGTGACCTCATTGGTCGCTCGATTCGTCTATATCGCAAGAATTTCAAACTCTTCTTTCATGTGCTTTTGTGGCCGACCGTTTTTTTCACGGCTGCAAAAGTAGCTTTTCACTGGGGCGTAACCAACCTTTCCCTGAGAGCCGATCAGAAAGATTGGACCATGATGGGTGTTTCGGGCGTAATTGCGCTAATTGGAATTCTTGGACTGATAGTTACCGCTTTGTATCTTCAACTGCGACAACTGTCGTTTATCAGACTGGTGACGGGATTTGCCGATAATTACAAAGAGGCTTACGAATACATTTCACAGCGCAAGTGGAAAATTCTCTCGGTCGTCTTTATTTCATACCTGGCAATATTTCTCTGCGCTGCATTTTGGGGAGTAATTGTTTCCGTATGCATGGCATTCTTCAAGGCTAATACGGCTACCACTTACGTCTTGCTCGGTGGAATGGTGATAGGACTGATCGGGCTGCTTGTCTCGGTTACAATCGCCTGCATCGCACTTTATTTTGCTTTCGCCGTTGGAGCGTGCGAAGACCTTTCGATCGGCGGACTGTGCAGCCGCACTCTGTCTCTTGTCTTTCAAGATTTCTGGCGCGCCGGTTATTTCTGCACTTTGCTCTTCATCGCTCTCATGGTCATAAGTTATCCGCTTTCACTGCCTTTGCTTTTGCTATCTATATTTGAATTCATACGCCAGGGCATGAGCCCCGATTTTCTGACCGACCCCGGCAAAATGCCTTTTTATTACACTCTGTGCAATCAGACCTGGGAATCGATAGTCAGCATCATCACCTGGCCCATTTCGTTCATGGCCACAGGTTTGTTCTATTACGATTTACGCATGCGCAAAGAAGGCATTGATTTGGTTCGACAGATCAATTTGCTGAACGCCCCGACAGCCGCCGTACGCGAAGAAAATTAAAAGGCGGCGTCACAGCAATGGAATTTAAAGATATCTCTTCTCAGATTGCCGACGTCGCCAGTCGTTATCACTACCATAAGCCGCCCGAGTTGTTGGTCTACTTGCAGGAAATGCTGAGCCGCATCTTGCGCTTTGTAAAAGACCTTCTCGAACAGCTTCACTTATTCAATTCAGACTTTTCCGATACTCGCATGGTCGGAAATCTCATGCAGGTGCTTCTCTACGCGGCAGGCACTCTGTGCGCTCTGGTAATCATCTACCTTGTTTTCATGCGCATGACCAAGCTCACTCAATTGAGCCGCCTGGCGCGCGCCGGTGCATCCGGATCGGAGATGCTGCTTACGTCGCAAGGCTGGCTGGCGGAAGCAAATTCCCTGGCGCAAAAGGAGCATTACAAATCAGCCTGCCGTGCCGCATATCTGTCGTTCCTGCGGCTATTGGACGAACAAAAAATTGCCCCTTTTTCTCCCACCAGAACTAATTACGAATACTGGTATCAGCTCAGCAAGAGCCGCGAAATCCAGGTGGCATTTCGTAATTTGGCCGATGTGGTCGAGCTGGTCTGGTTCGGCAATAAGCAGGCAGAAAGAGCTGATTTCGAGCGTTGTCTGGAATTAATAGAATCGGCACGACCGGCAGTGGACAAACTGGCTGAAAGCAATGGGGCGAAGAATCTGGAGACAGTTTCATGACCGGCGCCAGAGAGGAAAAAACGAATAAGATTTGGTGGCAGCTTTTTGCATTGCTTGCTGTTAGCGGCATGGCTGTTTATTCAGGATTTGCCTTCGACGAGCAGAAGGACAAATTTTGGCCGGAAACCGAGATACAAATATCGGTCTTCAACCGCAAACCGAGCGGACTTTCTGGCATGCAGGAAATTCTCGGCAAAGCCGGCTTGCAATGCAAGACCTGGCAATTGCCTTATAGAAATTTGTCGGATACAAACGGCATGCTGGTAATTTTTCAGCCAACCGAATCCCTTTCGGAATTGGAAGCCAAGCAAATTCTCGATTGGGTAAGCAAGGGCAACGACCTCGTTTATTTCGATCATTTCTCTTACAAGCTGACCAGACGTCTAATCGACAAACTGGACATCGACACCAAAGACGGTGACAATCTCACCGACGCGAAACTGCCGGCAACGCTTCCGAAAGCGCCGGAATTCGAACACGTGGACAATCTGCTTGTCAGCGCCGAGCGCCGATTGAAGGGAGGCACGCCTCTTGTAGCAGACAAATCGGGCGCCATTATTTCCGTCGTCAAACACGGCAAAGGGCGGGTGCTTTTGGGAACGGCTCCCAGTCTTTGCTGCAACCGGCAGCTTGCAAACGCTGATGCCTGGCCCAATTATCAATTTCTCTGCAACTGGCTTAGCACTGCCCGCGGTGCAGTAATTTTCGATGAGCGCTGCCACGGGTTTTCTTCGGCAACCAATGTTTTCCACTTCCTTTTGAGAGGACCGACCGGGCTTATATTTTGGCAGCTCATGTTGATTTTGGCAGTGGCGGTAGTGAGCACCGCGCAAAGATTCGGGGCGATGCGCCAGGTTTTGGTGACAAGAAAGATCTCCAACCTGGAGTTTATTTTCGGACTTTCCAATGCGTTTCGGCGAGCTCGCGCCAACACGGCGGTTTTGGAAATACTCGGACAAAACTTCAAGCACCGCCTCTGCAAAGCGCTTGGCATTTCACCCCATGAAACAGCGGAAAACATCGTTAATGCCTGGAAGACGTCCGTACACGCGGACACTGCAAACATGGGCGATTTGATCGGCAATTATGAGCGAGCATTAAGCAAGAAACACCTAAGTGATTCGGAATTGAGAACCATAGTCGGTACCTGCGATAAGATAGCCGGAACCCTTGCCGACTCAAAAGAGGAAAAACGTAGGTCAAATTCATGACGGAAATCGGAACTGTTTTCAAACGACTGCAAGAACGGCTGTCATCAGTGATAGTCGGACAGCAGATTGTCATCGACCAGCTCCTTGTGGCGCTGCTTGCCGAGGGGCATGTGCTTCTGGAAGGCGTGCCGGGAACGGCAAAGACTATGCTGGTCAAAACTCTGGCATCGCTCATAGGCGCCGAGTTTGGCCGCGTTCAACTCACCCCTGACATGCTGCCCTCGGACATTCTGGGCACCAGCATTTACGACCTCAACACCAAAACATTTACCCTTAAGAAAGGTCCGATTTTTACCAGCTTGCTGCTGGCGGACGAAATCAATCGCACCCCGCCCAAGACGCAGTCCGCGCTTCTGGAAGCGATGGAAGAAAGACAAGTGACACTGGACGGGCGCACCCAGAAACTGCCGGACCTGTTCATGGTAGTTGCCACGCAAAACCCGGTTGAGTTCGAGGGCACCTACCCGCTGCCGGAAGCGCAACTGGATAGATTCATGCTCAAAGTCATGATCGGTTATCCGGATGGCGACGCCGAGCGGCAGATGCTCATCAACTGGCAGGACGGTTTCTATCGCAAGAAATCTCCACAGCTCGAGCCTTGCGTCACTGTTGACGAAATTCTCGAGGCGCGCCAGAAGCTGGACAATGTAAAAGTCGAAGAGTCGGTGCTTTCTTATTTGATGGAAATCGTTCAAAAGTCGCGCGCCTTGTCCGATCTGCAACTGGGCGCCAGTCCACGCGCGGCACTTAGCTGGCTGGCGGCAGCCAAGTCGCACGCCGCCATCGAGGGCAAAGACTTCGTCACTCCGGATAACATCAAGTTCGTCGCCGAGCCTGTTTTGCGGCATCGCCTCATACTGACCGCAGAAGCCGAATTGGACGGCGTCACCGTCAGTCAGGTAATTGCCAACTTGCTCAGACAAGTCGCCGTTCCTCGTTAGCGGCGCCATCATGAAAGTTATTGCCAGCCGGCGACTTTACCTGCTCTTAGTTCTGGGAGCTTGTATATTCGCCCTCACTTTCTGGATCGAAGGTGCTCGCACTTTCGGTTTGGTCTTTGATGTATTGATACTGGTGGCGGTGGCAGTCGATTTTCAGTTGACAGCCCGCCCTCATTTGATAACCGCTTCGCGGGAATCTCAGGACCGGCTCTCTATAGGCAGAAGCAATGAGGTCTTGCTGTTTGTTCAAAATCAAAGCAATTTCGATCTGCAAGTAAAAGTTCGCGATGATTTTCCTGTCGCGCTCAATGCCAATGTAGAAGAATTCGAATGCACTATAACGAGCGGCGAGCAAATCACACTCAAATATGAAGTGACGCCCCGGCGGCGCGGGCTGTACAAATTCGGCGACATTCATGTGCGCTACGGCAGTTTCCTCGGACTTCTCTACAGGCAGGCTTCAGTGAAAGCGGCACGTGACGCAAAGGTGTACAGCGATCTAAAAGCGCTGCATGATTTGTCGATAAAATTGGCCCGCACCACGGAGCTGGGCGAACTAAAGCAACGAAAACGCGGTCAAGGCACGGATTTCGCCAGCCTGCGCGAGTACACCGTAGGAGACGACAGCAAGCTTATCGATTGGAAAGCGACGGCAAGACGGGATCGTCCCGTGGTAAGAACCTATGAAGTAGAGCAAGAACAAAGATTGCTCATTCTCATCGATGCAGGTCGAATGATGCTTTCCGACCTCGAGGGTCTGACTCGTTTCGATCACGCTCTTAACGCCGGGCTCTGCCTGGCTCTCACCGGACTCACACACAATGACCAAGTTTCCTTCGGAATCTTTGCCGACAAGCCGCTTGCCTATTTGCCGCCACGCCGAGGCAAAGCATATTTGAAGAAGATACTCGAGGCTGTTTTCGACGTGGAGCCGAGAATGGTCGAGCCCGATTATTTAGGCATGCTCTCATATTTTTCCGCGCTGCAAAAAGGTCGCTGTCTTATGGTGTTGCTGACCGATCTCACTGATGCGGTCGGGTCGCAATCGATGCTGGCCGGACTCGCCAGCCTGAGCGGGCGCCACCTGCCTTTTTGCGTCACTCTCAAAGATCGCCAGGTCACTCAAATGTCGCATCAAGGCATTCTCAAAGACGGTCTCGACCGCAGCGTTCCCATCGAACAAATTTACCAGCGCGCTGTCGCGTGCGATTTGATATCTCAACGCGAGTTGGCATTGAATGTTTTGCAACGGCGTGGTTGCCTGGTTCTAGATTGCCCGCCTCAAGATTTGTCCGACAAACTGGTCGACACTTACTTAGAAATCAAAACACGCGGAAGACTTTAAACGGCTAAACCAGGTCGTTGTCGCAAGCATACTTCACAAGCGCCGTCCTGCTCTTCAGCTTTAGCTTCTTGCGGATACGGGAGGCGTGCAACTCAACAGTCGACTCGGTGAGGAAAAGACGCTGCGCAATTTCGCGATTGGCAAGACCGGAGGCGATTAGTTTCAAAACCTCCAACTCTCTAAATGAAAGCGGCGGACCACCGGCATCTGACCGTCCTTTATCTTCCATTCCGTCAGGGCGCGTGGTGCGCGATGCCATTTCCAGAGTGTTGGTCAACTGCTGCGTCAGGTTGCCCAGCAAATTCATATTGAAGAGCTGATCTTTGACTTGCATGAAAGCCTGACTGTTTTCCAGAGCCACCGCGGCTTCTGCCGCCGCCACTTCGAGCATGTCCAGCTCATTGGGAAGCCACTTGCGCGGCGCACCACATGAGATGGCAACCACAACTCCATATATATGACCGTGGTGAGAAATCGGAGCACCGGCAATACTGCTGAATCCGTTGTCCAGGAACCATTCCAGCTCTTCATCGCTGATCTGGAGATTCGGTCTTTCTGCAACAATGTCAGAAACCGATTTGACACGCGTTTTAAAATGCCCGGCAGTGCGCGCGGGAAACTGCCCTGTACGCCCCAAACCGAGGGGAGAAACATCGGGCTCGGCAAATTCATGAGTGACGATCGGTGCAGTCACCGACTCGGTTCTCACCACCATACAGCGCGAAACGCCAAGGGCGCGCCCTAGAGAATCAACAACCGACTGCATGATGCTGTCTCGATCCAGAGACGAATGCACGCGGCAAACAATCTGTCGCATCCATCTTTCCCAGGTGAGCTGCCGGGAAAGCGTAGCCTGAGCGCCCAGCGCATTTTCTCCTTCCGAAGCTGTTGCAATCTGAGCGCTGTTACCGGATTTGTCTTGCTTGTACAAAATCACAGCAGACATTGCCTGCCGCTTGGGCTCGCGCGTCTCGACTATTGGATAGGCGAGCAAGCCGATCGATCCACTGCCAGACTTGCCGGACGAAGGAGTAAGATCGGCTGCCGCAGTCGATTGCCTATTGCCTGCATTCTTTATGCTTTCGGCAACAGCAGTTTTCGGACCGAGCAAATCGCTCAGGTCGAGCCCAGCTATGGTCGAACTTCCACCAGCAAGCAGGCTTAGAGCGCTTTGATTAGCATTGAGAATGATGAGCGAATCGCGATCAACAATCAAACAGGCAGATTCCGCATCGGCGAAAAATGCAGCCGTTCTGTCGCGCGTCTTCAGAGTCTCAGAAACATCGATGACGATCGCCACCTGTTGAGCCAAAGGTTCCAGTGCGTCGATTAATTGATCGCCCAAATGCGCGGCCGCATGCATTGTCAAACAACCCAGCAAGCCCTCATCACCCGAGAGAGGAAAAGCAATTACCTCAGCGCTGCCGCTGACGAATGATGCCAGCTCCGAGGCACCACCTTCCAGAATGTTTTGCAGCGGCAAGGGTCGCCCGTCCTTGAGCAGTTTTGCAAATTCAGAGCGTGGAGAAAGCTGATATTTTTTGGCGAGCAGCGAATTCTTTCCTTCAGCAGAAAATTCCGCTTTCACTTCCAGGCTTCCGTTTCCATCGCCAAACAGCAGCACGGCACAGCGCTCCAGTGACAGCGCTTCGGCCAATTCATCCACAGCCTTATTCAGCAACGAAGAAAGGTCGCCCTTGTCTTTTAATGCAGACCGAATCAGCTCGTTGAATCTGTTTTGCAAAGACAGAAGTACGGCAGGGCCGGCTGCCAGTTGAGAGGTGCTTGCTTCTTTTGGTACGTTCAAATAATTGACCGCTCGATGGCGGTATTAGAAGGTAGCCGGATTCCATGAGTTACCTTCCAATTTTCCCCATAACATACGGTATTGTCCATATACGGGTTTTTACCAGCGCCAACGCCAATAGCCTGCGCCTAACCTCTAATGTGGGCCGGGGTTTTTGGTGGGAACAACCAACAAGGTTTGGCTGTCAATACCAAACAAGTGCAGGAGCCGCGAGCGCTTGCACCGCAAAGAGTCACCGCCAAACAGCAGCCAGGCACGAGAATTGCGGATTAGCAAAAGTTTATTTTTGCTACAAACGTTCTCCCTTCTTGGCTAGCCACCAAAACGCAAATACAGCGGGCGTTATGGCACGTTTCAAAGCAGCCCGAGATTGGTATAGAATTAATGTAAGTTCATTTAATATAAAGGGAAGTCCCAAATGTCCTCGGCATCACAGTTCAGAAACCTCAAACGCCAATTCGGAAAACGCCTAGTCGAGTGCGCTCTCAAGTGCCCGACCCTGGTGGAAGACATTGAACGAATTCGTCAGGAAGGCGTCAAAATTCGCCTGGTTGATGGACCTTGCCGCGCATATTACGACCGCAAAAAGCGCACGATCTACATCGGCAGATGGTGCCCACGCAACTACAAGCTAATTAGCATTGCGCATGAATTCGTACATGCAGTGATAAGACCGACTATAGACCCCGTTCCAGGCGTGACGGGCAGACAGGAATTCGTGACGCGCTGCCTGGAAGAGGAAACCGAAGCTATCGTTCACGAAATCAGTATCGTGAAAGAGCTTCTGCAGGCTGGAGTCAAAATTGACCCCAAAGAGCTGGAGTGGCTCAAACGCTACAAACGCGGCGGCCGCAAAGCGATTATGAAAGCGCTGCAAAAGACGATTACATCGACGACCGGCGAAGACTATCCGGAATATTACGGCAGTTGGTACGACGAAATCGTCCCGCCGGCCAAGCGTCTGCCATAGTCGCTGAAGGACTCTTTAACGGCTAACACCCTGCTCTTGCTTAGATCAAGTAAGGCAAAGGCGAGTCTTTCTCTTCATCTACGGTGAAGGGCTCGGACGTCAATGCGCATGGATTCGGGATCATGTAACGCAATTCTTCGGCGATGGCACGAGCTTGCGGCATGCCTGCATGCAGGTGAATAGTCTGAAAATCGATCTTGACGCGGCTGCCGTCAGCAGCGACTACTTCACCGTGATTGATGAGAGAACGCGCCTGGTTCATTATGTCGTTATACGAGCGCATTTGCGCACGACTGTGTGTATGCGGCAAGAGATTGCCGTTGCTGTCGTAGGCTCTGTCCAACCATGCTTCCTGCGCAACACGTATGCCGGCCCTCTCGCCTGCAGCCAAAAGATTCGAACCGGACGGGCCAATCAAAACCAACCAGCGATCGAACTCAGCCAGCGCTTTGGCAACGACTGTGGCGATGCGCACGTCATGCGACATCTGGCGATAGAGAAAACCATGCGGTCTTACTTGTGTCAGCTCGAAACCGAAAGTGCGAGCCATGCCTGACAGTGCGCCGACTTGATAGAGAACCGATGCACGCAATTCGGAGGTGGAAAGATGAATTTCTCTGCGTCCGAAACCTTGCAAATCCGGATAACCGATATGAGCACCCAGAGCCAGACCGTAATATCTAACTTCTTCCAGAGCCGTCTCCATATGTGTCGGATCGCCGGCATGGGCGCCGCATGCTATGTTGGCGGAAGTGACGAAGGGCAGCACATCCGATTCGCCCGGCATGCGGTAAGGTCCGAATCCTTCACCCATGTTGGTGTTGATGTCTATGCCATGGCGCAGAAAGAGTTTAGCCGTGGGTGGCTGCTGAGACTGATTGACCTGAGCGGGGGCTGTTTCACGAGTGCCCCTAGGTCGTTGTCTTCCGCGTCGCATAATCCTCCTTGCTGCCGAATAGACCCGGCAAAAATAATGTAGCTCCCACGGAGCTAGAGAACACAGCATTTTACCAGCAAAGCCGCCAGTTCTCACCCTTTTGCCTTCAAGGCGCAAATCTACTCAACATCAAATTTGAAAAACTAGGCTTTTTCCCGTTTGATGAGCGCAATTTAGTCTTACAATGAGATGAGCGCCATGTGCGCCCTCATGTTTTAGGGTATAGGTTTCTCGGATGCTGCCTATGTCCTCCTGCCGACCCGGCCCGGGTTGCGAATTTCCTTACCATTGCTCTCAGGAGCAGGGATCTGCCAAGCAAGCCATCCGCTGGTCATTCAGCACTTTGAGAAGTTTGTTTTTGAGACGATTAACATCAGCGATTTTTGCCGTATGCTTCTGCCTTTTGGCTTGCCTCGACGCAAGAGCCAACGCCAACAATCGTTTGATGATGACGGGAGACGACCCATACAATCTGAGAGTGCTTGCCTTTCAGTGCTACATCGAGGGGCAGACAGAGTCGGCCCTGGAAACGTACCAGCGCGCCGTGAAGCGCGCCATCGAGGAATATGGCAACGACTCCACGATTGTCGCCGATATTTATTTCGAGATGGGCAGCCTGGCTTTTGACGCCGGCAAAGAAAACACGGCGGAGAACTGGCTTAATGAATCGCTGAAGCGCAATCCCAATTCGGAGATGTGCAGGATTAAACTGGCGGAAATATACAGGGTGCGCTCCAAACACGATCAAGCGCTCACTCAGATACAGACTTGCTTGAAACGCAATCGCAATTCGGTGCCGGCCAGAAGAGCGCTGGTCATGTGGTTACAGGAAAAAGGCTTTGTAGCCCTTGCCACTCAAGAATCTTACGTTCTCAATCAGATTGCCAGCGGCGCCGATAAACGCATCGCACCGCCGTCATCGATGCAAGTGGCGACGGCTGTAAGAAGCACGCCGCCACCCGCGGTCAAGAAAGAAGAATCGCCTCCTGTGAAGCCGGAGCCGAAACAAGAAGCCAAACAGCCGGAAAAGCCAAAGGCGCCGCCATCAATCGTCGCAACACTCATGAAGCGCGCCATTACTCCTGCAAAGAAAAAAGAACCGGTCAAGCCGGTTGCAGAAAAACCGGCACCGCCCAAACCGGCAGTGGTCAAACAGCCTGTTGTGGTGCAAAAACCGAAGAAAGAGCCGGAGCCGAAAAAGGAAGAACCAAAGAAAGAAGAACCCAAGCAAGAGACCGCCAAAGCTCCTGCGCCTAAGAAAATTGAGAGACCACAACCGCCGCCGCCGCCAATTGTGGCGGCAAAAGAGCCGAAGCGCTCTCGTAATGGACTGGTGCCACCACCACCACCGATAATGCCACCATTCCCGGGCATGTTCCCACCGCCTCCGCCTATGAGCTACAACGCGAATGCACCGCTGCTGCAGACTCACGCTTCAATAAAGAAGGAAAAGCCGAAAGCGGAAGCAAGGAAGACCGAAGAGCCTAAAGAGAAAGAAAGCAAGGACACTGCCAGCGTAGATGAAGATGGCGAAGGCGACTTCCTCATCGATTGGGCAGGTTCAACCAAGAAGAAAAAGAAATAGCAACTTTATTCTTGTTTGACCTGTGCTGCATCTTGAAGTGCATCACCAGGGCCTCTTCGTCCATCTGCCATTGCTGAGCGCGGACCTTGCGGCTTTACTTCAGGAAGACGTTTGCGCTGCTCTGGAGTAAGAACGCTGCGTATGGAAAGAAAATTATCGATCTTCATGTCTTCGGCCTGTTCGTGCAACTTTCTCAATTCTCTGCTTTTGGCACGAATAGAATCGTCGGAAACGGAGGGGTCGAACATCATGTCTTTCAACTCTTGTCCGCCGGCAAGAAGCTTGCCTTTCAACTCGCGCGCGCGCGGAGTTGCTTGCTGCCGCATCTTTTGAATTTTTGCTTTTTGCTCTTCTGTCAGATTGAGAGGAGTCAAATCAAGAGATTTCCTGCCGCCGCGAAAGCCGCCGCGCTTGCCCATCTCGCCGGGTCGTCGCCCGAAGCCGCCATTCTGCATCATTTGCGCGCGCCACTTACGACCCATTCCAGGCCCTTCAGCTGGCGCATCCAGAGCCGGGTTCGCACCTTCCATTTGGCGAGCTTTGACGGCCCTGCGCATTCTTGATCGCAAATCGGCATTATCACCTTCTGCGCCCATTTCGCCTTGCATGAATTTTGCCCGGTGCCTGAAGCGCCCGGAAGGTTCCGGCATGCCGCCACCATCTGCGGTATCGGCAGAAAGGGAGCCCGTCGATTGACCAGAGCCTTGAGCCTGGGCAAGCGGTGCAGCAGCAGTGAGAGAAATTATCGCAGCCAGCCCGACAAAGAGAAGGGAGTTTCTCTTCGAAACAACTATCTCCAAGCGATCGCAGCTTGCCAGTCTTCTAAAGTTTGATCGCATACAGGCCATCCTCATCAGTCATCACACCAATATCCGAACTATCGTCATCATCTTCATAGAGAGCTAAAAGCTCATTAGATGCAGCACGTCCTCTGACCGCCTCAGAGCCCTCTTCGTGAGCAACAACGGCAGTCCTGGAATTTTCGTCCTGCGCAGACTCTCCGGTCAAATGCGCTCCACCCGTCTTCGGCTCCGTTCTTTCTTTATCCAATCCGGACGGCAAGCCTTGCGCGCCATTCAACTTTTGTGCAACTTGCGGCTGCGAATCAATTGAGCGATCGTTCTTTGCAGCGTCTTTCTGCGTCGCCGCAAGGTTGTGCCGATCCTCGATATCTGCTGTTGAAGAGCCCCCCTCACTGTTGGGGCCTTTCACTGCCACAGAAGGCGTATTTGTCAAAGAAGCAGAATCGTTTTGCGCAATGGGCTGGCTGCTATTGTCCAGACCGGCAATCTGCTGGTGCCCACCTTTGGAAACTAAAGATCCAGCCAAAGCAACAACCACAACAGCCGCAGCAGATGCGGCTGCAACTACCCAACGTCGTCTGCCTTTCATCTGAATCACATTGGAAGAAGAAGAAGAAGAAGAAGAAGAAGAAGAAGAAGAAG
>JADYYD010000121.1 GCA_020853845.1 Candidatus Melainabacteria bacterium | reverse complement strand
CCGGTTGTGCAAGAGATGCAAGCTCAGTTTTTTCTTCGTTCTGCGAGCATGTGAGAAATAACAGGAGCTTCTTCGCTGAGGTGAAAGCTGTAAGCATGCTTTTCCGCGTTGTTGTCGTCGATTGTCCCGCGCTGCATATGGCGAAGGTATTCACCCCAATTCTCGACAAAGAACGTCTCAACATATCTGCCCGCTTTGGCGAGATCGCTGAATAGATACCACTGGTAAGCACCATTTCTGCGACGCAAAACTTCCAGTGCGGCCATCGCCTTTCGATAATCCGGCATGCGTTCGGGGTCGATAAAGTACTCGACCGTCACGAGAACAGGTCCGTGGTCCGGGTGAGGGTTCGTAATTATGTTCGGCTCTGGGGTGGAACGCGTGGTGCGCAGATCATTGTTCTCTGAAGAAACTACTTTGAAGGGGGCGGAACAGATAGTGCCGACAACAAGCAACGCCGCTGCCGTCAATAAGGCGATAGGCATACTTGTATACTCGGCAAAAGCCCCCCAGACCAAACTCCCCCCTGCTAAACATCCCTGGAAAGTAAGCAGGAATACCGCGATTGCTCGAGCGCGAACCCAGGCAGGAACAGACGTCAGCACACCTGCATTCAACGACGCGTTTACCATGATCCAGACAAGCCCTGCAAAGAATAGTGTGACGCAAGCAAACAAGAAATTATGAATGAACGGCAGCGCGCACATGGTCCCTGCAAAAATCAGCGCGCTTAACATGAACAATTTGTCCATTGAAAGATGTTTGCGCGCCAAAGGCAAAACCGTGGCACCAAGCAGGTTCCCAATGCCGAAAAGGCTCAGCACCAGACCGTACTCCATTGCGTTCAGTCCATACTGTTGTTTCGATATCAATGGTAAAAATGACCAGACGGCACTCGCGCAAGCAACGAAGATGGCAGTCTTGATTATCACCGCCCGCAGTGCTGCGGAGTGGCGTACATATCGCATTCCGGCTTTCATCGCGCCGACTACTCGCTCGCTTGGTTGATAGTTTTCGGCGGGAGCTGGTTTCCACCATATCAGTGCGCACAGCATTGCGATCATCGTTCCTGCATTGATCAGAATTGCAGTGCCCGGGCCCGATCCGGCTACAACCGCACCACCGAGCGCTGCTCCGATGCCGCGGCAAAAATTGAAGCTGGCGGCATTGAGAGCGATGGCTAATTCGAGTTCCGGCCTCGGCACCAGTTCCGGTGCTAGAGCGTTCCACGCAGGTGAATACATCGCGGAGCCGAGTCCGATCAAGAACAAGAGAAGCAGCAACATCCACGGAGTCATGACACCAGTTATGGTGAGCAAGCCCAGGATGATAGCCCCGAAAAATACCCAAACTTGCGCGCACAGAAGAACGGTTCGGCGGCTGAAGATGTCAGCAAGTGCGCCTGCCGGCAAGGAGAGCAGTACAAAGGGCAAGTAAATAGCAGTTTGCAAGAGCGCGACCATAAGCGGCTCCGGCGCCAGTGACGTCATGAGCCAGGCTACGGCAATGTCCTGCATCCATCCGCCCAGCAGGATTGCCACATTGCCAAGCATGAGGATGCGAAACGCCGGATGCCTCAACGGCGTCCACACAGACTTCGCCACAGGCGTTTGCGCGGTCATTTTGCGCACTGTCACCCCTCGATCCGGTGACAATTATACGCATTTCAAGAACCTGTGGCTAACTCATTCAAGCGTCAATCTCGGCGCTTTTTGCGGTGTCGAGAAAATAAGATTGATGACGTCGATGCGTCTTGCAGAATATGCCTGTGCGGTCAGATCAATGACCTGACTCAACTCTGTCGTCGAAGGCGCGTAAATGAATGAGTCTGCTGATTCAATCGACAGCCGAAGCACTCCCAGTTCGGTAAATCTCCGCAATGTGCTCTCGATCGCTGATGGAGTCGAATAGAGTAGCTTCGCAATCTCATCGCAAGTCAGAGCATGATTTCTGTCCCTCATGTGCATGATGAGTTCTAGCTGCCACACTGAAAAAACGTGGTCTTTTATAAAAGTCCTGACTTCATACGAGATCTCAGAAATAAGCGCTGCCTCTTTCTTCATTGGATGCCTCAAGCAGATTAACCTCTGCTTTGCACAAAATATAGGGGGTACTTTGTGCCTGAATTGTCTTCCTTATTGGCCGTTCCTCTCACGCGGTGCCCCGCTTTCTTTCACGCGGTAGGCTCGGAAACCTTGCTACGGAACTGTTTTCAGTTTATGTCGCGAAAATTTCGCGAAGATTTCAAAATCCTGAAAGGGCTTGTTTGGCGTTACTATGATTAATGTAGGTATGGGATTTGGACATGAAAATTCTTCTTGCCGAGGACGATAGCTTTCTGGCTGAGGGACTCTCAATGGTATTGAGAGACCACGGTTATTCGGTCGATGTCGAGCCTAATGGCTTGAATGCCGACTCTGCCGTGGGCATGAATCAGTACGATTTGCTGATTTTGGACCTGGGACTGCCTAAATTGGACGGTTTGGACGTGCTCAAGCGCATCCGCGGGCGCGGTCAAACAATCCCCATTTTGATTCTGACTG
>JADYYD010000120.1 GCA_020853845.1 Candidatus Melainabacteria bacterium | reverse complement strand
TGGAAGAACTAGTCTTCTTCGCACCAATCAAGGCACTTTGCGCGTCCGAGAGAATGTTGGAAATAATCGCGCGCGCCGAGAAGTTCTGCACGCAATTGATTTTTTCCCTGCTCGCCGCGCAGGGGCAATGCGATGGAATGCCGCAGCAGATGCGCAAACATGAAGGCGAACGCAGGAATTTTTTGAACGCCTTTCAAGTATTGCGAGAAAAATAGAAAACGATTTCGAGTGTAATAGTAATCGCGCCAGAAGCGTCGTTTTCCTGTTGTGGAGGCGTTTCCCGTATGTGTTATCAAGGCATCCGGAACGAGAACACACTGCCAGCCTTTCAGTCGAAATCGATGGCACAACTCAGTGTCTTCGAAATAGAGGAAATAAGTTTCGTCGAAAAGCCCGCAATTTTTCAGTGCATCCGCGCGCAACAGCAAGTTTGATCCCGACAACCACTCACAATCGACCGCCCGTCCATGAGCGTCGCGCCGCAAAAATGTTTTCGCCTTGATAAAGTCAATTTCCCCGCGCGCCTGCACGGCTTTCTCTTTGCCTTCGCCCTCATGCTCGACAATGCAGGCGCCCAAAGCTCCCGCTCTGGGCATTTCGCGAGAAACCTCGAGCAGCAGGTCCAATGTTTTGCCCGGAATAGTCGTGTCGTTGTTGAGCAGCCAGATAAGATCGGCGTTTTTCTCCAGACAATATTTCATGCCGATATTGCATCCGCCGGCAAATCCGAGATTGACTTGCGACCGCAAAAGCTCGATCTCGGGAAATTCTTTTTTGAGCGCTTCGCCTTCGTTGCCGTCCGACCCGTTGTCCACGAGCAAAACTCGGAAATTCTTTGTTTTCGTGTCCTGCAAGGAAGTCAGGCAGCGGCGAGTGTAGTCAATCCCGCGCCAGTGCAGCACTAGAGCCCATACGGCAGGCTCCTGTGGCAGATAATTATTCTCCGGCTGGCTCACTTTACTTCTAATACAGACTCACGGATAAGAGCGAGGCTTGATAATATTAGAGGGAGTTCCGGCGAGTAAAGAGGTTGGTTTGTGTCTGAATCGGAAGCACACAAAATAGATCCCGCTCCCGCTGCTGGCGGAGACGCTGAAGAGCAGCCGATTCGGCGCCAGGGTCTGACCAATTTCCTGCGCGCGCTGAAGCACGTCAATGAGGCTTCTGTTGCGGAAAACGTTAAGCAACGTTTTTCCGACTACGTAACCATCGCTCTGGTCGTGCTCTGCATCCTCAGCCTTGTCATGGCTGTTTGCGTGCCCGTACCGCCCGGTATTAAGCTCCTGCCGCTGCTCTTTACCGTCGGCGCCGTCATTTTCTACATCATCAACCGTCTGGGCATCATGATCAGCCTTACGGCGCGTCAGGCTCTCATTGTTTGGCAGATTCTCGTGGCTGGCTTCTGGCTAGGCGTCACCAGCGCCATGCTTGTCATGCTGGCTTGCTTCTATTTCGTCTCGCAAGGCAACGGCTACTAGACTGGTTTTGCCGTTTTGAGCAAGAGAAGGCATCCGTCAATGCGCATTATCGTGTTGCTGGCTGGCTTTGCGGTCGCGTGCATGTTTTTTGCGTGGGAAACAGTCAGGCTGGCGGAGGCTAAAAACCCCGGCAGAGTGGGTGACCCGGGGCAGAGAACCGTTGTCTTTGCCATGAATTGGGAGCCGGTCGGCTTTTACCCGCTGCGTGCCGTCGATTCCGCGTCTTACTATGGACAGACGCTTGTCTACGAGGGGCTCGTCAGTTACGGCTCCGAGAGTGAGATAGTCCCAGGGCTTGCCGAGCGGTTCGAGGTGACGCCGGATGGGCTGACTTATCGGTTTTGGCTGAGAAAAAACCTGCGCTTTTCCGATGGCATGCCGATTACCGCGCAGGATGTTAGGGAGTCGATCAAAGCAGCATCATCGAAAATCTCGCCATACAAGGACGATTACCGGGATATCAAAGAAGTTTCAATCGACGGCGATAGAGTTGTTCTCCAGCTAGACCGCCCCTGCGCGCCGCTTTTGTCGCGGTTGGTGGAGCTGAAGATATTGCCTGCGTCTCTGTTATCCACGATTGACAGAGGGAAAAACGCTCTCATGCGGCATCCTGTTTCGTCCGGACCGTTTCGCCTGGTTCGTTGGGAGTCAGGGCTGGAGCTGGTTTTTGAACCGAACCCGTACTATTGGGGAAGACAACCTGATGTAAAACGGCTTGTCTGGCGCGTCATCCCCGATATGAGCTTGCTCTCGATGTCGTTGAGTCGCGGCGATGTGCATGTGGCGCAGGTCGACGCGCGCGCCTGGAAATACTTTCTCAGCCGCAAGCCTAATCTTGCGCTTGATGCCTTTGCCGGTTCGCGAACGATTTATCTGGGCTTCAATGTCAGCCGTTCGCCCTTTGACGAAGATCCGGTTCGCCAGGCGGTAGCGCATTGCGTCGACCGCCGGATAATTTTGAACAAGCTCTACGGCGATTTCGGTGTATTGCCCACGAGCGACTCAGCGGAAGGGCGCTGGTCGTTCGACAGAACAATCAAAACCTATGAGTTCGACCCTGGAAAAGGGCGCGAGCTGCTCGAAATGCAGGGTTTCAAGCTTGACCGTCAGGGCTATGTGCGCGGAAAGGACGGAAAACAGCAGCTTCTTGCTTTTCGCATCAAGTCGACAAAAGATTCTGCTGATATCGCCGAAGCCATTGCCGGGCAGCTCAGAGAAGCTCATATCCCGTGCGAAGTGGAGGTCGTGGAGTTTGCAGCTCTGCGGCATCGATATCTTGCCAAAGGAGACTATGACGTCACCTTGTGGAGCCGCTCATCGGGACCGGATCCTGATTGCTATTTGATCTGGTCGAGCAAAGGACCGATGAATTTCTCTCGTTTTTTCGATCCGGCTGTTGACGAGCTTATTCAGAAAGGCCGCATGGCGACATCGATTTCGGAAAGAAAGAAGGTCTATTCGCAGATGCAGTCTATTTTGGCAAGACGTGTTCCCTGGGTTTTCGTAGTGCAACCGAGGCTCATGATCGCCCACCAGAAGTGGATTACCAACGTTTCTTGCGGCACGCAAACGTCCACCGGTGTGCCCTGGGATAACCCCCTCTTCAATGCCGCGCGCTGGAGTTTTTCCAGTGAGAGAAACTAATTTCAAATATGTCACCAGATAAGGTGCCATGTGTTTTATCTGTACTTTATAGGTAAAACTCGCGTTTAATATTTCTGCCTGCCCGGCTCCCGAAAAATTTCCAACTTGCCCGGTAATGTCTTAGACAACCCCCCGGTTCGCATCTTCCAGACAGATTGAGTTTCCCCCTCGGTCTATCTCCCAAATAAGTCATCCTCTTCCTCCCCGCACATGCAATACGGAGCAATCTCACCATGAGCAAATCCTCAGCACAAGACCACCACTTTGTTCCTTCCGTAGAAAATCATGATGCACCTGAGCAGCCAGATTCTATAGGTGAACCTGACGGTAACCGCTGGGAAACTGTGGCTCGTGCCGCTTACGCTGAGCCTAGTGACGAACCGCACATTATCGATTTGAGGAAGGTCACTGACGCGAACAGAACGGTAAGCGACGAGATGATTCCTGGAGTTAATTCCTTTGCCGTTCATGCTATGGAGATGTTCAACGGTTTAGACACGGACAAGAGCGGTGGAGTGAGCCGCGAAGAATTGGAAGCCGCAAACAGCAGTGGTCGGTATCGCGGACAAGATACGCAAGTTTTGGCTGGACTGATGCATCGCGCTAGCTGGGACCGCATGGTCAATTTCGTGAATGACAAAAAGGACGAATTGACTCGCAAAGATCTCTTCTCGATTGGCGTGAAGTATAACAATGGCAGTTATGCCACAGACACACAGCGTCAAAGAGACGATATTCAAGCCATCCTGACTGCTTTTGAACTTGCACAAGCACAGTATGAAGCTGATCACCCTTAAGCCGGAATGTAATCACAAGTTTCTCGCAAAAGTGAAACTGGCTTGCTCACTAAGAGCGAGCCAGTTTTTACACTGTCGGCTTTCTGAAAATTTCCAACTTTTCCCTTATAGTGCGAGTCAACCCCCTTTTCGTTACTCGCATCAACCACGAGATCTTCCCTCTCGGCGGCTGGATTTTACGCATCGGAGATTACTGCCATGCCTGACAGAATTACTAGCAGAGATAAAGCGGAATCCCATTCATCGAGTCGAGGAACAGACGCCAGTGAGAGCTTGAGCGCTGGTGTTACGGACAGTGAAATGCGCAGATTTTTCAACGGCGGCAGAGGCCCCGGTCGAGGTCTTGGTACCGCTGCCGGTGCGCTGAATGATTTGGAAATTTTCGACGGCAATGCGCAAGCACAGGCACCATTGCCCCCGCGCAGAATCGAAAGCACAGCGGAGTTTCAGCAAGAAGCGCTGCGCATGTTTCCGCAAATAGATATTGACGGCAACAGGTCATTGAGCCTGCGAGAGTTAGGCGCATTCGTTGAGAATCGCAATGTGACCGGCAGAGACGCGCAAGTTGTAGCGGCGCTCTATGACCCGACGGTTCGCGGGAATTTAGTGCGCAACTCCGATGATGATAATGACGACGAAATTTC
>JADYYD010000119.1 GCA_020853845.1 Candidatus Melainabacteria bacterium | reverse complement strand
TTGCTAGCCGCTTCCTCCGCACCCAATCTCGCGATTACGCACTTGCGGTTCGCTAACACTTCGCCCTCATCAGGCTGTGTAGAAGACTTTCACCTCCAAGTTACAGAACATGCCCGGCACTCAAAAACAGGAAGGGAGATGAACTCCCCTCCTGCAAAATCAGGTTATGGCTTCACGGTCACTTTCGTCATGGCGCGAATCGAACCATCGAAATTGTAGAACGTGATGTCCGCCGTGCCTTCGCGCAAGGGGACAATTCTGGCTATGCGAACGATCCTTCCGTCGCCGAGGCGAAGCGGCTGGAAATCGCCCGCAAGAACCGCTCCGTCAGCATCTTCGCGACCGTCTGTCGTCGAGAGAGTAGGGTCGGGTGAGCTTATCGTCGGACGAATGCCGCTCACGTTGACGGTGATATTGATGGCATCGCAGAAACCAATCGAGAGATCTTTGGGCGGATGGGAAAGTCCGACTTCGATCTCATTGAAGAAGCAAGTCGTCTCGGCGTGGGCCGGCGAGACGGCAGGAAGGGCAAGTGATAGTGCGATGACTGCTGCGGCCGCAAAGCGGTTCAGGGTTTTGCGCATGTTAGATTCCTTCGTTCTTAATCCAGGAAGTTCTCTCTGCCAAAGCCACGGATACGCGTCGAGAGCACCTTTGTGCCTGGGAAAACTGTCGATCGCTGGGTGTATTGGTTGGGGGGTGGCGGTTTTGGCAAATAGAAACGAAAAGATAGAGCGATTACACTATTGAATAGTGGTAATGCATATCTAGTCTTTTTTGATTAAATTGCTTTACCGGTTTATTTGTGACGCCGGCCCGACTCACGCTAGATATGAGCAAAAAACGCATATTTACTACCTGATTTAGTATAACAAGAACAAAGCACAAAGGGTAGAAGCGCCCGAAGGCAGCCGTCTACCCTTTGCAAAAGCACCAGACAAACGAGAGGGGGGCGTTAACCCCACCTCTCTAAGTCTTCATGCTCTTGTCGCCCGCCGGTCAGACCTTGGGAAGGGCCGCCCAGAGGATGATGTAGATGACAATCGTCGTGCCTCCGGTGCACAGAAGGGCGATGACCGCGACAACGCGCATCAGCAGCTCCGTCGTGCCGAAGTGGCGAGCCAGTCCACCGCAAACGCCGGCGATGGGACCGTCGCTGACGCGACGAACACCACTGCGGGAGAGAAGAACGGCGACGATGACCAGGACGATCAGTCCCAGAATTCCTAAGCTTGTCATAGTTGTGTACCTCACTTGTCTGGCACCGGATCTATTTGCCGGTGCGATGATGAAGAGTTAGAGCCAGGCGCCGTACTTGGTCCTGAGCCGGCTTTCGTAAGTCTCGAGATCGCGCCGGTTGACGCGATAGGAGACATAAACGTAGCCGGCCCCGTGCGGAATCGCGACGACGGCATGACTCGTGATGTCGGCCACATGACCGATGTCGCTCAAGCATTTCTGCATGTGCTTCACCAGCCACTCGTTGCCGCCGGAGAACCGTTTGGCTTCGATGGCGTCGCACAGTTCGGCAGTGCCGAACTCGCCTTCGCCGCGCGTGTCGAGCTGGTGGAAGAAGTCCAGACCGAACTTGGCGACGGTGGAAGCCATGCGCAACTGTTCGGCGATCTCACGCTCGACGACCTTGGCCCACAGGCGTGCGATTCCGCCCGCCACGAGCCCGGCCGCGAACATGGTGAACACCAGCGCGGTGCCCAGAGCGGTGGTCCAGAAGAAGCCGGACGCAGCCGCGATGACGACACTTGCCGCCACCGCGAACCCGACCGCCTTCTTTCCGTGGGGACGCGCCAATTCGATTGCCAGCAGGGACAGCAAGCCGCCCTGGATGACGAAGACGAAGAGCGCGAAGAAGGGTACGAAGGCTCCGTTCATGGTTATTTCCTCCTCGAACGAAGGTTGAGACTGTCCGCATTTTTCAGCGGGGTTGCATTGCATCGGGCTTCAGGCGGTGCCACCAAAAGCGGTGACACCACCAAAGCCTCTGCGACTTCAGGCTGCAGTGACGCAGGCCTGTCCGGTGACGGGCAGCGCTTCCCGGTAAGGGAGCACCGGCTCGATGGCGTCGATCAGCCCGTAGTTGAGCGCCTCGTCGGCGGTCAACCACCAGTCGCGACCTTCCGCGGTTTTCTCGCGAATGATCTCGACGGTGAGCGGGGTCTTCGCCGTCTTCGTGGAAGCCGTCCGCGAACAGGTGATAGCGAAGGTCTTCTTCTGCAGGTGCTGCACGCGCTCGATTTCGCGCATCATGATGGAGAGCGCGCCCTCGGCCTTGGAGCTGACTTCGTGGATGCAGATCTCGGAGATCGCACCCATGACACGAACGTCAGCCGCCTGAACCACCCAGCTCGAGCAGGACGTAGCCCGCCCGTGGATGGCGATGGTCAGGTGGTGGCCGAGACTGCGCAGATGCGTGTACGTCTCGTAGAGCAGCTCAGCATCGCCGATGTTGCCGCCGGTGGAATGCTGGTTGATACGCAGGGGCTTGCACGGGTTGTTCTTCGACCAGCTATAGAGGCTGATGCAGAAGTCGCGTGCCGCTGCGGCGTCGATGTGAAGGCCGAACACGAAGTTCGCCGTCGTGACATCAGCAGGAGGAATCACATTTTCATTCATAGTTACACCTGGCTTTTCTCAAGAGCGACGGTGTGTCGCGATATACCAGCACCGACGCGGTGCCGTGCGGAGGCTTTGGGTCTCTGCCGAAATACCGTCACCGGTACTGCAGCAGAGACCTCCGCCTCAAGGAAGAACAGGCATCAGCAAGTTGCCTTGCTGTTTCAGCCGCCGAAAGCAGACATGACGAACATCATGTAGAGCGTGATGAACGCCGTGAAGCTGACAGCCGTGATGGCGGTGCTGAGCAACAGCAGAGAAGCCCGCGACAGGAACCAGGCAAGGGTGGTGCCCTTGTTGTCGGCCCAGTCGAAGATTCGCATCTGCAAGTAGAACCAGCCCACGCAGAGGAGCGCGCCAATGGCGCAGTAAATCAGAGTGTCCATAGTCGTCTCCGCGCCGGCAGCCTGATTTGTTGGATCATGCCGTCAGCGCTGATGAATCTCGGCAAACTGGCGAGCGGGCCTTTTACAGCACCGAAGCGACGAAGTCTGCCACCATGCGCATGCGTGTCTCGTCATCCCAGCCGAGTCGAGCGGCCAGAATGTGCGAAATCTTGTCCGCCTGCGCCTTCGCTTGCTCGGCGTCCGTGATGGAGAGCCTGATGCGTCGCGCCAGAACGTCGTCCAGCGTAACCGCGCCTTCGCTCTCGACCGCGTAGACCACCTGAGCAAGTATGTACGGATGTGCTTGCGAGATCGGCTCGGCAAGCTCGGGATGCTCGAAGATGAGCTTCACGACATCGACGGCCCGGCGCCCGTACATCTGCACCAGAACATCGGCTGTGGCATCCGAGATGCCCAGCTCGCGCGCGATCACCCGCATCGCGGTTTTGAACCTGGCATGCTCGCCCTCGAACCGCCAACCGCCCAGAAGGAGGTTCTCGGTCACGCAGGGTCCGCATTCCACGCCGTCCAGCCTGAGCTGCTGCGCCACCATGTCGACGGTTTCTTCAGCCATCGGACGATATGTGGTCAGCTTGCCGCCGGCGATTGTAATCAGCCCGTCATCGGAGAGCTTGAGGCTGTGCTTGCGGGAAACCTTGGTGGTACCGCCGCCCGCCTTGCTGTCCGAGATGAGCGGCCTGAGCCCGGCGAACTTGCCTGTCACGTCGGCTGCCGTGAGCTTGAGCGCGGGGAACTGCTCGTTGACCGCATCGAGGATGTATTTCACTTCCTCGTCTTCGACCGTGATGTTGTCGAAGTCGCCCTTGAAGGGCGTGTCGGTCGTGCCGATGAGCACCGAGTCGTACCACGGCACTGCAAAGCAGAAGCGACCATCGGCGCCGGTGGGGACCAGCAGCGCGCATTCGATGGGAAGACGCTCGCGCTTCACGGTAAAATGCACGCCTTTGGCGGGCTCAACATGCAGTGCGCCTTTGGCGGGCTCGCCGTTGACGTCCGCCTTGCCCGAAAGCTCCTGCGTTTTCTGCGTCCAGACGCCGGTGGCATTGACGACCACCTTGCCGAAGATTTGCACCCGGCTCTCGTCTTTGCCCAGCGCGTCCATGACTTCAACACCGCGCACATCGCCACGGTCGCGCACGAAGCTGACGACCTTTGTGTAATTGCGCGCGACGCAGCCGTGCTGCACTGCCGAACGGATGACTTCGAGCGTGTGGCGCGCGTCGTCGGTGCGGCAGTCGTAGTAGAGCAGACCGCCGTTCAGTCCGTCATGTCTGATGCCCGGACAGAGACCGGCGATCTGGCTGCGGTTGATGCGTTTGTGGAAACGCTTGCCGATCATGCCGGCCATGCCGTCGTACACCCAGAGTCCGGTTTCCCACTTCAGGTTGTTGAAGAGGTTTTGCCGGTACTTGGGGATGACGAAGGGCAGCCAGTGCACCATATGCGGTGCGATGCGCTCCTGAACATTGCGTTCGGTCACCGACTCGAAAACAACGCCGAACTGGAAATTCGCCAGATAGCGAAGTCCGCCGTGGATGAGCTTGGTCGACTTGCTGGACGTGCCGGAAGCAAAGTCGCCTTTCTCGAGAAGAAGCACCGACAAACCGCGAGAAGCAGCGTCTTGAGCCACCCCTGCACCGGTAATGCCGCCGCCGACAACGATCACATCGAATTGCTTACCCGAAAGATCGGATAGCGGCAATCTTCGAAGATTGCTCCTGTCCATGCCGCATCTCCTCCTAACTATCTATCGATGCAGCGAGACCCCAAATGTCATTGCCTGAGTTCTGAGAACAGAACAAAAGCCGTGCTTGCTTCCAGAACCTGTACAAGGTCAAAAGCAAACAGAAAAGCTTATGAGGCAAATATTTTTGGGATTCGCTGAACTAATTGGGGTTGGAAAAAGAATAATGACGCTTCAAACGCTATATAAACCAAATATTTGTTCTCAAGCAAAAGTAAGCGATTGTGATCAAAACCTTAAGAGAACACCCCGGTCTGGACCCGTTACTGTTCGCGTGGTTCACACGAGCACCGCGAGCTGAATCTCCTTGGCGACCCATATTTCTCATGTCTTAAGGAAGCTCACTGATTTACTGCTTGAACAGGCAACCTGGTCAGGTTTATGTTTGCTGAGTTCTTTCTCTATCCCATCTTTTAGCTTTCACACCCCCGAAGTTTTATCCAGTGCTCTGCCATATCCGCCTGTCAACCTCTCTCAAGAGGCGCGCACGGAACCTTGTCAGCATGGAGAAAGCGTTTCGCGAGCTTAAGCTGTGGATGTCGAAGAGGAGTTAGACAAGCTCTCTCGTTATATGATTCGAAGTCGAGATTGCCGGCGAGCGAAATTTCGGTTTTGCACCCGGCTGACAGGACGCACTTCTGTGACGTCTGGAAACCAAATGGTGGTCCTATGAACACAACTCATGCAATTGACCCCGTCTGCAAGATGAAGGTCAATCCAGCCACCGCTGCCGGCACTTTCCAATACGAAGGTGTCGACTACTACTTCTGCAACCCGCGCTGCCGCGAAAAATTCGCCGCCGCCCCGGAAAAGTTTCTCCCCTCCGCCCAAACAAAGACGGCTCCCGTGCCCGCTGCCCAAAGCGAGCCCGCCGCGAGCTGCTGCGCGCACGAGAAGAAATTCGAGGTCTGGCGGCAAGACGACAACGGCAACCAATTCGTCGTCGACAAATTCGCCACGCAAGAACAAGCGGAAGCATCAGCAAAAACTTTGATGGACCGCGGGCACAAACAGCTCTACTGGGTGCAGGTGTCTCGCAAGAAAGAGCTCGGCGTCATCCCCATGCAGGTCGAAGTCGCGGTTCGCTCAGAAGAAGAAACGCACATCGACCCGGTGTGCGGCATGTCGGTCGAGCCTGCTTCGGCGGCTGCCGAACACACGCACGGCGGCAAGAAATACTACTTCTGCGCAGTTCGCTGCCGGGAGCGTTTTCAAGCCGACCCGCAAAAGTTTCTCGACCCGGACAAGCGCACTGTCGAGCAGGCACCTGCCGGCGCTAAGTACATCTGCCCCATGGACCCCGAGGTGGAGAGCGACAAGCCCGGAACCTGCCCGAAATGCGGCATGGCTCTCGAGCCGATGATGCCCACCCTGGACGAAGGTGAGAATCCGGAGCTGAGAGACATGCTGGGGCGCTTCTGGGCGTGCCTGGCATTGACCGCGCCGGTTTTCCTTCTGGGCATGGCAGCGATGCTTCCTGCAGCCGAGCAGCTCGCGCATTCGCTGATTCCGCATGGCGCCATGAACTGGCTGCAACTCGCTCTGTCCGCGCCGGTTGTTCTGTGGGGCGGCTGGCCGTTTTTCATAAGAGCGAAAGACTCGCTCGTCAATCGCAGCCCGAACATGTTCACTCTTGTCGCCATGGGCACCGGAGTGGCATTCGGATATAGCGTCGCGGCCACTCTCTTCCCGCAGATGCTGCCGCCGTCCATGCTTATGGCCGACGGTCAAGCGCATGTCTACTTCGAGGCTGCCGCAGTGATCACCACTCTGGTGTTGCTGGGGCAGGTTTTGGAACTGAAAGCGCGCGAGCGAACATCCGATGCCATCAAGTCCTTGCTCTCTTTGGCGCCGAAAACGGCTCGACGACTGAGCGCCGACGGCAGCGAAAACGAAGTCGACCTGTCCATGGTAGCGAAAGGCGACCGGCTGCGCGTGCGTCCGGGCGAGAAAATCCCCGTTGACGGCACGATTCTCGAAGGCTCGAGCGCAGTCGACGAGTCGGCGATGACCGGCGAATCGGTTCCCGTCACACGCAGCGTCGGCGATACTGTAATCGGCGGCACTGTCAATGGCACGGGCAGCTTCATAATGAGCGCCGATCGGGTCGGGCAAGAAACGGTTTTGAGCCGCATCGTGCAAATGGTGGCGGAAGCTCAGCGCAGCCGCGCCCCCATTCAGCAGGTCGCCGACAGGGTAGCGGCTTACTTCGTGCCTTCGGTGATCGCCGTCGCCGCCTTGACGTTCGTCGTCTGGTCGGTGTTCGGTCCCGCGCCGCAACTGGCATACGCTTTGCTCAATGCAATCGCTGTTCTCATCATCGCTTGCCCTTGCGCTCTCGGTTTGGTCACGCCCATGTCCGTCATGGTCGCCACCGGCCGCGGTGCTTTGTCGGGAATTCTCGTCCGCAAGGCCGAAGCTCTCGAGGCGCTGGAGAAGTGCGATACGCTCGTCCTGGATAAAACCGGAACACTGACCGTCGGCAAACCGAGCCTGCAAACCGTCGCGCCTGCAAACGGCGTCGGCGAAGACGAGCTCTTGCTTCTTGCCGCCAGCTTGGAACAGCCGAGCGAACATCCGCTTGCCAAAGCTGTTCTTGAAGGCGCCGCAGCCGCCGGTGTAAAACCGCTTGCTGTCAGCGATTTCCATGCAGTGGCGGGCAAAGGCATAAGAGCGACAATGTCGGTGCCGGAAAGTTCAATGACAGGCGCAAAACTTGCTCTGGGCAGCGAGCGCTTTATGAACGAACTGGGCGTGGACTTAGCTGCTGTTTCTGACACTGCTCAGTCCATGCGAGAAAGAGGCGAAACGGTCATCTTCGTTGCTCGCGACGGACGACTGGCCGGCCTGCTTTCAATCGCCGATCCCATTAAGGAAGGCGCCGCCGAGATGCTGCGCGTTCTGAAAGAAAGCGAGCGCCTGAAGATCGTCATGCTGACGGGCGACAACAAAGCAACAGCTCTGGCTGTGGCGAAGCGACTGGGTATCGACGCCAACGACGTCGAAGCCGAAGTCCTGCCGCAAGACAAAGCTGCAGCGATCGCCCGTTTGAAAGGCGAAGGAAGGCGCGTCGCCATGGCTGGTGACGGCATCAACGATGCTCCGGCATTGGCTGGTTCCGATGTCGGCATTGCCATGGGCAACGGCACGGACGTGGCCATCGAGAGCGCAGGCATTGTGCTCTTGCGCGGCGAGTTGAGCGGGCTCCTCAAAGCTCGCCGCTTGAGCCGTGCCATGACCGCCAACATTCGCCAGAACCTCTGGCTTGCCTTCGGCTACAACTCGCTTGCCGTGCCGATTGCAGCCGGCGTGCTCTTTCCTATCTTCGGGATTCTTCTCAACCCGATGATTGCCAGTGCGGCAATGAGCCTCAGCTCAGTGTCGGTAATCGCCAACGCGCTCAGGTTGAAAACCCAGCGCCTGGATTGAACCGCCCCAGCGAATCTGTTTGTTCAACTCGGCAAGAACCGCCTCGGTGGCTGGTTCTTGCGTCGCAACCCAATTCCTAGAAAACGAACACAGGGAATACAATCATGAACTTCCTCAACAACGTCGCCCAGGCGAGCGTTTTCAGCCTCGCATTCACGGCTGTCATCCTGGCCGTCACGCTTGTCGCGTCGATCATCGTCACCAGCGGTCTTGTAGTCGGGCTTCTGCTCACGGGCGGCAACATCGTCGCCGGTCTGGCCGGCATGGTCGCTTCCACCTGGGGCGGCGCCTGGTTGGTCGGCAAGTTCTGCTGATCGACCGAATGCCTGACGCCTTGCCGCCAGGCAAGAGGCAGTACGCCTCTTTGCGCCTTTCTCTATAAAGCCTTTCGTTGCATTTAACCTCAGATGTAGAGAGAGGGTTTCAGCCATGAATGGGCGTTTGAAACTCAAACTCGTCTATGACCCGCGATACAACTCGGATTTGAGCGTGTTGGGAATCAAGGTTCCCTTCGCGCTCGACCGAGGGCAACGCGTTCTTGATGAGTTGGCGGCGAAGAGCGGTGCGACCGTTCCATACTGCCGCCCCAAGCCGCTGACCAAGCGTGACTTGTTGCTCGTGCATGACGAGAAGTATCTGGAAAGCCTGAAACATCCGCCCAACTGGCAGTCCGTATTCGGGCTCGCCAAAGCGCCGGAATCGAACGAAGAAACGAGAAAAGCCGTCCGCAAGCTGCTCTCGGAGATTCGCCTCAAATCAGGCGGGACCTACCGCGCCGCCAAAGCCGCTCTTAAAAGCGGTCTGGCAGCCAATCTCGGCGCCGGTTATCACCACGCCTTCGCCGATCGCGCAGACGGCTATTGCTCCATCAACGACGTCGCCGTCGCTATTCGCAAGCTCCAGGCCGAAGGGCTTTGCCGCAAAGTGATGATTGTCGATGTGGACTTGCATCAGGGCAACGGCAACGCGTCAATCTTCCGCGGCGACCCCGATGTGTTCACGTTCGACATTCATGCGCTGGAAGCCTATCCGCAAAAGAAAGAGAAGAGTTCGCTCGACATCGCCATCTCGGACGACGAGCGGCACCTCTATCAAGAGCGGCTGGAGGAGGGCTTGCAGAAAGCACTGGAAGCATTCAGCCCGGACCTGGTCTTCTTCATTCAGGGAAGCGACCCATACGTGAAAGACGTCGGCGTCGGCTTCCGCTACCTGCGCCTGACGCTGGAGCAACTGAAGAAGCGCGACCAGTTCGTCATCGACACATGCGTGAACCGCGGCATTCCCGTGGCCCTCGTCTTTGCCGGAGGCTACGGACCGAATGTCTGGCGCGTTCACTACAACGCGGTCCAGCACATGATGGACAAGTCGGTGGCATAACCGCCGCGATTGATCGCAGTAATTACGCGCAGAAAAGAGGCGGCGGCAAACAATCTATGTTTGCCGTCGCTCCAACAATCCGTGAAAAAGGAAAATTCCATGAAATCACGCAAACTGAGCCAGGCCGACACTGCCAAAAAGCTTCTTCGCGAAGCGCGGGTAGCGTCCCTGGGCACTCTGATGCCGAACGGCATGCCTTACGTTTCTCTCGTCAATATCGCCACCGCCCACGATGGCGCGCCGCTGTTGCTCATCTCCACTCTGGCCGTGCACACGCAGAACGTTCTGGCCGACAATCGCATCTCGCTGATGGTTGACGAGCGCGGCCATGGCAATCCGCTGGCGAACGGTCGGCTGTCGTTGACCGGCACGCTGGTTGCCACCACCGACGCCGAGGACATTCGCCGCTATCAGGCTCGCCAGCCGGATGCGCGGGTCTATGCGTCGATCCACGACTTCAGCTACTACCGGATGGTCGTGGACGGCGGTCACGTCGTCGGCGGCTTCGGGCGAATCTTCGACGTGAAGCCGGAAGAGGTCTTGACCAACGTGGCGGACGCTCAGAAGTTCGTCAAAGCGGAAGAGGACTTCATTGCCCATCTCAACGAAGACCACGCCGATACGTGCCGCCTCTACGCCACCAAGCTGCTTGGCGCCAAGGACGGCGAGTGGAAGTGCGTCGGCTGCGATCCCGATGGGCTCGATCTGCAGCTCGGGCGCACTGGGCTGCGGCTCGTGTTTCCGCGCAAGGTCCGCACTCCCGGCGCCCTGCGCAAAGTGCTGAAGGAACTGGCCGACCAGGCTCGCGCCGTCTGAGCACCTAGCCGCAAGCAAGCGCTTTTGCAACCTGACTGATTGAACTCGAGGGGGAATGGGATTTATTCCTGTTCCCCTTCGAGATTCATTTTGTTGCCTCAATTCATTCGCTGCCTCAATGCCTCAATCCATGCGCGTTTCTTTCTTAGCCCATTTTCTGCTACTTGCTATAGTATTATCGGGCAACAAAAAAAATCCTGAGAGACTGCGCGAGCAAAAGCGCACAGCCTCCCAGGATTAGAACGGCAGTCGAGCGAGCGATTACTCAGCCGGCTTCTTCGCAGGCTTCTTCACCGGCATCTGCTTGGGCGGTTTACCCAGGAAGAAATCCGGCAGCGGCGCCACTTTCGGATGCACGTTGTACTTGCTCAGATCCTTCACGCCAGTGCCCTTCAGCACGACCGAGTCGATGAAGAAATTGCCGGTGCAATTCTTCGACGGCTGAGTGAAGATCCAGTAAGCGGCATCGGCAACGATATCGGGCGTGCGAGCAGCCGCGAAGGACTCCTTCACATCGCCAAGGATATTGCGGATTGCCGACGTGTCGATGGCGGTCTCCGGCCACAGCGAATTGACGCCGATGCCGTGCGAACGGAATTCGCGCGCCATGCCGAGCGTGCACATGCTCATGCCGTACTTGGACAGAGTGTACGCCAGGTGCGGCGCGAACCAGTCAGCGTCCAGATTGAGCGGCGGCGAGAGATTGAGGATGTGCGGATTGGCGCTCACCTTCAGATGCGGCAGCGCATGCTTGACCGTCATGTAGACGGCGCGGGCATTCACCGACTGCATGAGGTCGAAGCGCTTCATGTCCGTGTTCTCGGTGTCGGTCAACTGAATCGCGCCGGCGTTGTTGACGATGATATCGATGCCGCCGAACGTTTCGACGGTTTTCGCAATCGCAGCTTTGATCTGCTCTTCGTCACGGACGTCGCACTGAATCGCTACGGCTTCACCGCCGGCAGCCTTGATTTCATCCACAGCGGAATGAATGGTGCCGGGCAGCTTCTCATGCGCGGTCACAGTCTTGGCGGCGACTGCAATCTTGGCTCCGTCTTTGGCAGCCTTGAGTGCAATTGCCAGACCGATGCCGCGAGAAGCGCCTGTGATAAACAGAACCTTGTTTTTCAGGCTCATGGGATGCTCCATTACAGATTGGAAATTCAGCAGCAGTGGTCCTTTCGATCGAGCTCCACCGGGCGGTGTCAGCAAGTGCGCGGCGAGCGCGTACGAAAAGACTCTGTTGGTTGAATTTCAGGAACTTATAGGGAAAACGTCGGAATGGAAAAAGAAAGAATAGAAGGCGTTGATCTTCGGAAATCAGCACCACGCCAAACAACCCTTGAATACCCACAAGAGCGCCTGCCTGTTTAGAACTGGTAAAGAATGCCGTCAACCCGCACCCCGCGACTTGCAAAGCGGAGAGTCCCTCAGTGATTCGCGCAGCTAGGGAAGCGCCAATTTCCCCTACGTGATTAAGCGGCTGTTGTCATTCTCCATTTACTGGCGTTGGTTGGATGAAAAGCGATTTCTCACGACCATTGGTGGCAAAACGCGCTTGACATCACGAATTGAGCGCGGGTTCGGCAGATCAGATCGCCGCTGCCGGCGCTCATTGGTGGCATTTAAACGCACAGATGGCGCAAGGTGCGCGAACCTGCGCCGTGTCAAAAAATGCTCAAACCCAATGTGATTGGAGCTTTCCCGTGCATGTAAACCTGTTTGAACGGGTTAAAGCACACACTAGTTAATAAGCTGGAGATCGCGCGATTTTGTATGTTCTTATACGTTCCTCGTTTTTCTTTCATTTCCGCTAGACCTCACCGAATATCCCTCTAAAGCAATTTCTGTCTTTTTCCGACAAGCGCAACGCTTGCCGGCTGAAATCGCTGTCGATGAGAACTTCGATGAGCTGCGGAATTAGAGCGAGGTGCATAAACCTGTAATGCTGGTTAATCAGCAAGGACATCTTGTTATGAACGTTTTGCAGCGTCAATTCGGGCCGCACTTCGTCGACATGGTCAAGGCTTCGCCTCGACTGGTCGCTGACGTGAAACGGCTCCGGCGCCGCGGAGTTCGAATCAAAGTACTCCCTGGCTCCATCGATGCCTGGTGTATCAAGGACGACAAGCTGGTCGCCCTGGGCACCGGAAATCCAGCGCAAGTCAGCGTGATGGCATTGGCTCACGAAGCCAACCACATGCTGCGCGAGCGCATCTCCATGAATGCCGTCAACCGTGTCTGCGAGGCCCAATGGGTCAAGGAGTTCATGGAAGAGGAAACCGACTGCTTCTTGAGGGAAGCTGAGACTGCCGAAGACCTGGCCGGCGCCGGGTTCAAACTGACCAAGTACGCCCGTTCGTGGCTGCGCACTTTGCGCAGAGGCGGCCGAGCGGCAATTCGCAAGCGGGTTTACCGCACGCG
>JADYYD010000118.1 GCA_020853845.1 Candidatus Melainabacteria bacterium | reverse complement strand
CTGAAGGGATTTCTCTCCAGTCCGTACTATGCGACGATCATTTCTGTGGCAGTCAGCCTCGTAGCCATCACAGCCTTTTGCATTCTTACGCGCCAGCCTGTGCCATCGCAGTCAATGCTTGCCGCTGTTCCTGCATGGGCATGGACAGGCGGTATTGTAGGAGTGGTCTACATTTTCATGGTAATGGTACTGGCGCACAAACTTGGTGCAACGGTACTTGTCTCGTGCATCATCGGAGGTCAGCTAATCTGCTCACTCTTGCTCGATCAGTTTGGACTTATAGGTTTTGCGCACCATCCGCTCAACGCCGGGCGCATCGCCGGAGTGATTCTCCTTTTTGCAGGCGTTGTTTTAATTCAAAAGAATTGAATCGACCGCAGCCGGTGCTTATTTCTTGACGGGCAATACGTGGATAGCTTTGACAACGAGCTCTACTTCGTCGCCGACTTTCAATCCCATTTCTTCGAGAGATTCTGTTGTGAGAACAGAAGCCATGTTCGATGGTCCGGCTACATCGAATTTGACCAGTGACATGATGTCGCCGTTTTTGACTGAGGATACCTTTGCGGTGATTTTGTTTCTCGCGCCATAACTTGCCATGAAATGCACCTCAAGCAAAAGTAGTATTTTTAAAACCAGCGACAGATGATATCACATCAGCGTTTGCGTCGAGGATCAATGCGTGTGTCGCCGAGTCCCAACATGCTGTCGAAAGTGTGCAGTTTGAAACGGCTGACAAGACGCTTGCAGAATTCGACTCCTCTGACGCTGTTGCCCAGCTCATCGAGAAGCGGCGACCAGACAGCGATGCCTCCGAGATTGGGAATCGCCAGCATAATGCCGCCAGACACGCCGCTCTTGGCGGGAATACCCACGCTGAAAGCAAACTCTCCGGAGAAGTCATACATGCCGCAAGACAACATGAGCGACAGGCAGTTTTTTACATTCCCAGGCTGAAACACCTGGACGCCTGTCAACGGACAGATGCCCGCATTTGCCAGCGTCGAAGCAATGATTGTCATCGATTTTGTTGTCGTTTCAATCGAGCAGCATTGGAAATAAAATTCGAGCACATCCAGCAATTCCACTTCAGGTGGAAACGCCTTCTTCTCACGCATGAAGTAACCGAGAGCGAAATTGCGATCGGCCGTTTGCCTCTCGGAAAGATAAACTGCATTGTTGAAACCAATCTTTTGACCACCGGCGGCAGTTTTCCACTTCTCCATCACAAAATCGAAACGATCGGATGGCGCTCCTCCCTTTTTGATCAAGGCACCGCACATGATGGCACCGGCATTGATCATGGGATTGTGCGGAAGCCCTTTCGCATTCAGCGTCAATTCATTGAAAGTCTTGCCGCTCGGCTCACGACCGACGTAGCTGTGCACCACGTCCTCGCCTTGCTCCTCGAGAGCCAGGCAGTATGTTATCGGCTTGGAGCAAGACTGCACGCAGAAATAATCATCACTGTCACCAAGCGAAAATCGTTGTCCGTCTATCGTGCATACGGAAACAGCGAATTTTTCAGGATCGACACGTTCAAGCTGCGGAATGTAAGTCGGCAATTTACCCAGGCGAATAGCACTGACTTCATCAAAAATATCGGTCAGTTCAGCAGTGAAGGATTTGAAATCGGGAACTACCAGCCCATCGGTTAGAGCTTGTTCGAGCAGACCAGGCGCCTGATCGTATAAAATCTGGAACTGCGCTTCGGTAATTTCCTGAGATGAGCCGCCGTTCAACGCCTTAAACATAGCTCGCACACGCGGGTCATCTTCCAGAATGCCGCGGTCTTTCAAGCCATCCAATAGCGACTCTCTCCTGACAATCCCATTCTTGCTGAAAGATTTGAACAGGTCAGACCGCGTTTCCGACATTGCCACCTCCAAGTACTTCTAAGTTATGGTATTCCAAAGATCAGCCATCCTCAATCATTTGCCTGATGCTTGCCGAGCAATTTCAGAATTGCGCTGCCGGGTGATTCCTGCATTGGCGTATGTAATTGCGCTTTCCTTCACCATACAGGCACCATCTTTCGCCGATGGATTTCCCGGCAAGGGAAATCAAAACGACTGGAGTAATGCCTTGCCGCACTACAACCTCGGCAATAAATACATGCAGAAAGAGCGATACGAAGACGCAATTGCGCAGTACGAAAAAGCGGTCGCGTTTTATCAATTCGACCCGGATTTCTACATCAATCTCGGCGTTGCATGGCGCAAGTTGGAAAATTTCGGCGCCGCAGAAGCTGCGTTCAAGAAAGCAGCCGAACTCAATGCGAAAGATTGGATGAGCTGGAGCAATTTAGCCAATTCATATTTGAAGCAAGACAGGCTCGAGGACACGATCAAGGCCTTCGAGCAAGCCCTCAAATGCAATCCTCCGCCAGAAGAGAAAACGGCGATTTTGAAAGATATTGCCGACATCAAGAAAATCTTGAGTGTGCGTGGTGGCACCTTTGCGCCGCCTGCGGGCAGCAGCGCACCGCCGGCAAAAATTATCAGCGGCTCGAAAGGTGGTGCTTCGAAAAAAGCAGTTGCGCCTGCGCTGCAAAAACAAACAGCGCGCGAGGCGGCGGTGCCCAAATCGCCGAAGAAAAATAGCGAATTGCAAGATACCGGTTGGGATCAAGTAGCAAAATGACTGAAGTAAACAAAACCATCATCCACGATGAATCCAACCCCTGGACGACTAACGAAACTCGCCAGATTTATGAAAACCCGTGGATTCGTATTCGCGAAGACTCAGTGATTCAGCCGGACGGCAAGCCTGGAATTTACGGCGTGGTTCATTTTCGCAACAAAGCTGTAGGCGTGCTGCCGATCGACGACGAAGGATACACATATTTGATCGGTCAATATCGTTATCCGCTCGGAATTTATTCCTGGGAGATTCCGGAAGGTGGTTGCCCCGAGGGGGAAAACCCTCTGACGGCAGGGCAACGAGAGCTGCTGGAAGAAACCGGACTGACGGCTCAAACATGGGAATTGCTGTGCCGCTCGCATCTTTCGAACTCGGCAACTGATGAAGAGGCGTTTTTATATTTGGCTAAAGGGTTGCAGCAGGGAGTCGCCCAGCCTGAGGGAACAGAGCGCCTTGCATGCAAGCGTGTTTCTTTTCAAACTGCTGTCGAAATGGTGGAAAACGGCGAAATTACCGATGCAATGTCTATGTTGGCGATTCTTACATTGGCAAAAAGGCAGAATCGATAGTTTCCAAGAGCAGATTTCGCAAGTTCTGCAAACAATGAAAACAGGCGCCAGTTGGAACGTAAAGAGCGCCTGACATCAAGCCTGAAATTAACCAGCATTTGGAGTAAAATCTTTTGATGCGCAGAAAAGCGCTTCTTTTCCCCGTTGGGAGCCATACCCATGTCTCAAGATTTGAAAAAAGCCTCGTCGAAATCCAAAGAAGTTTTGGATTTGATTGCCAAGCAAACGCTGTCGGAAAGCGAACGCAAGCAAGTCATCGAGGAATCGGTGAAGTACTGGAAAGAACACGTCAATGAAGGGTTTCTGCAGTACAGAAAATCTGTGAGCACTGATTACACCTCGGTCGAGTGGGAAGATGAAGGTGCTGTTTTCCGCGACATCAACGGCAAAGAATTTCTCGACATGCTGGGCGGCTTCGGAATCTATAGCGTCGGGCACCGGCATCCGGTGGTCGTGAAAGCTGTGCGCGATCAGTTGGATAAACAAGCGATCCATTCGCAGGAGCTGATCGACCCACTGCGCACTTACCTGGCTTACCTGGTATCACTCATTACTCCCGGCGACCTCAAGTATGCCTTTTTCACGAATTCAGGAACCGAATCGATCGAAGGTTGTTTAAAAATGGCGATGCTCGCCACTGGACGCCACCACTTCATCGGCACCATCGGTGGTTTTCATGGAAAGAGCCTCGGCTCGCTGGGCGGTACTTCCAAGGCAGTTTTCCGCGAACCATTTCTGCCGCTGCTCAACTGGTCGCACGTTCCATTCGGAGATTTGCAAGCTCTAAAAGTGATTATGGAAAGTTGCGATTTTTCAGGTGATCGTGTTGCCGCATTCGTTGTCGAGCCCATTCAAGGCGAAGGCGGCATCAACGTCGCGCCGCCCGGATATTTGAAAGGAGCCCGGGAGCTCTGCGATAAATATGGCGCTATGCTCGTCTTCGACGAAATTCAATGCGGCATGGGCAGAACCGGCAAAATGTTCTACTGCGAATATGACGGTATAACTCCTGATTTGATGGCGCTCGGCAAAGGATTTGGCGGTGGTGTCATGCCGATTGGTGCCTGCGTGGGCACTGAAAAGACCTGGAAAAAGTACATCGAAAATCCTTTCCTGCATACCACTACATTCGGTGGCAACCCGATGGCCTGCGCTGCAGCAATAGCGACAATTTCGGTGCTGCTCAATGAAGGGCTGGTAGACAAAGCAAAGGAAAAGGGAGATTACTTGCTGCCCAAATTGAATGACCTGGCGGCGAAGTATCCGAAAGTCATGAGCGGAGCGCGCGGTGTCGGGCTCATGCTGGGCATGGAGTTCACCAACAACGATCT
>JADYYD010000117.1 GCA_020853845.1 Candidatus Melainabacteria bacterium | reverse complement strand
TATTTAGTGGAAGGTTTCATCGGTCGAGGGGCGACCAGTACTGTATATAGAGCGAAAGACTGCGAAAAAATCCCGGAGTCAGGAAGTTCTTCTCAAGGCTCGAGTAATGGAAAACATTTTGAATCTGGCGAGGTTGCCGTCAAGGTTTTGCATCCTCACCTTTCTGCTGACGTTGCGGTGATAAAGCGACTCAGCCAGGAGGCAAAATCTCTTCGCGAATTTAAGCATAAGAATGTAGTGCAAGTTTTGTCGCTTGGAATGACAAAGCAGGGGCAGCCTTTCCTTGTCATGGAATTAGTGCGTGGTGAAAGCCTCCTGGACCACATGCGCCGAAAAGGTGCGCTTGATAGCAAAGTTTTTCTGAATCTTTGCGATCAGATTTTGGATGCAGTCGGTGCGGCGCATAGTCGCGGAATTCTCCACCGTGACTTAAAGCCTGGAAACATTATGCTCAGCCAGAATTCTGAGCTGAGTGACAATTTTGAAGTAAAGCTGCTCGACTTTGGAATTGCCAAAATCGTGCCCATGCAAGGCGACACCTTTTTTCGGTTGACGCAAACTGGTGAGATGATGGGCAGCCTTTTGTACATGAGCCCTGAGCAGTGTATGGAGCATGACTGGGATTTACGCGGCGACATTTATTCTCTTGGTTGCGTCTTCTATGAGGCCCTTACCGCTCGCGCTCCGCTGATTGGCCGCACCGCATTCGAGACTATGAACAAACATCTGAGCGAAATGCCTCCGCCACTATCGGCGGTTCGCCCTGATTTGAAATTTTTGCCAGGCTTAGAATTCGTAGTAATGAAAATGCTGGAAAAAAATCCGCAGCAGCGTTATCAAAATGCCCATGATGTGCAAAGAGACTTAAAGCAAGTGGGGGATGGAAAAGGAGAGGAATTGGCAAGTAACCTGGGAACCAGAAAATTTGCCGTTAACAAGGTAAAGAAGTCTGATACGGATTTGGGAAGTCCCGAACGCAAACGTTCCCGCCAGAGGATATTGGAAATTGTTATTTTCTCGGTGTTGATGCTGCTCTGGGCGATACCGCTTTTCGCCGCTTTCTTCTTCATGCCCGATGCGCTGGTGTCGGCATGTTTATTTGGTGTATTGCTTCCTTTTCTTGCAGCGGTTTCTGCAATGACGATCGTGAGAGTTGGGCAGCTCACCGGTGCAGGAACTTCTTCACTCTTTTCACTATTGGGCGGGCAGAATAACTTGCAATTGCCCCAGGTTGAGCAGGCTGGTTCGCTTCTTCTGGGTTTCGAGATGAATCTTTTTGGTGGCGAAGGAAAGCGCAAAATAATCGAAGATTATCAAAGAGTTCTTACAGTCCCCTTATTTTTTGTAGGGAAGGCAGGCACTGGCAAAACTCATTTGATGGCATCTCTTGCTTGCAGTGATACTGCCGATAAGAGACGCGCTCAGTTTATATTTAGCCCTGACGGCAAGTTGGCCGATCTTGTAGTGCGTTGGATTGCAAGTCATCCGCAAGCCGCGTCCATCTCGCATCGAGTTAAATTGCTGGACCTGATGACAAAAGCTAGTGCCGACAATTTGCCTGATGACTTTATTGAAAGGCTTGTCCGTGAAACGATAGATGAGCGCAGGATGCTTATCATTCCTGGTTCCAACTTGTCTCGATGTCCGCACTTGTTTGATGATCTTCTCGAGAAGATATTGAGGGTGGGTCATCCTTCGGCTCTGCTTTCAGACGCTGAAACGAAGCCTGTCATTTATATAGATGATATTGAGGCTTGCGGTATAACTGACATTGTTGCACCCATCCTTTCCGATCCTGCTGAAAAAGCAATTGAGCTTGTGGTTTCTGCAAAATCTTTATCCATCTTTTCTCCTGAGGTCATCTCATCGATTTCCGTCTGTTGCAGTTTGGGAATGTTTTCGGTGGAAGGTGACGATGCAACGCACTTGTGTGCAGCTTATAGTCGCTCCATGTCCTGTCTGACGAAAAGACAGTTTAAGTTTTTGTCCAGGGTGCAAGGAAGCAGTCTGGAATTGCTGCTTGCGCCATCTTTTCCCGAGATTCGCACAACGGAGGTAGAATGGTCCATTATTGAAACTATGCAAACCGGGGTATCGAAGTTTTCATGACAGTTCAATTGGGAAAACAGTTTCGTGCCAGAGCTGTCATTTGCATTTGCACTTATGTGCTTGGTTCGTGCCTTCCAGCCTCCGCTCAGAATGGTGGTCGGTCGCCGGCGCCGGACGAGCGTCAAGCCGCGCGTCAAGCGGCAATCCAGGCGCGGCAATTCGCCGACGCGGAATTGTATGAGCAGATGGAGAGAGTTTCGCGCTGGATGGATCAATACGCGACCTGGAATCAAAAATTTCCGGATGCCGGCGATGAAACAAATTGGGCGCGGCAACAAATGAATGAACTTGTCCCGAACAATCCTTACGCCGGAGCGAAATTGCAATTGATGGCCGGATTGGATGCGAACCCGGAATATGCCGATCCCACCAATTCTCCGGGCTCATACGACACTCCTCCCCAGATGCAGGGTGCGGCGCTGCAAGAGTCGACTTCGGCAAATCAAGTAAATGAAAATCCAGATGATGGTGCGGTCGATACCGACACTGCTGCAGATCTCAATCGGGTTTGGCTGACGTACGATCCGTCTTTAAACGAAAACATGGCGCAGGAATATCTCACCGATCCGCCGGACGACTGGAGTGGAAACCCAGGCTCTATCAACGTCGTCAGCAACAATCAAAATTTGATTGTGATATGGGGTGCGGGTGCGAACGGCAAACCGATTAAATTTCCCGGTTCGAACAAAACGCGTTTGATCATCGGGCGCTACAAATTATTGTATGGGCAGTCGTCTTATTAAG
>JADYYD010000116.1 GCA_020853845.1 Candidatus Melainabacteria bacterium | reverse complement strand
TTGTGCAGTGCCTGAATCTGCGCCTGGCGCAGTGCTTCGTATATGGGAATTTTGCCGCCTTGCCATGCGGAGTGGAAGTCCTTCATCAATGTGGCAGTCGAGCGGTCGGCGACTTCCCACAGGCTGAGAACGAGGTTCGGCATGCCTGCGTACATCAACGCGCGCGCCAAGCCGAGGATTTCGCCGCCGGCTGTGACTTTGTTGACGCCGGTCTGGCATGCGGATAGAACCAATAGTTTGCCGCAGTGCGTGCGCAGCGCATTGCCCTGCAGAATGGCGGCGGCTGTAAGGATACTGCCGTCGGCAAGAACCAGTCCGGAGGCGAGTGGTTCGTCGGGATTGAAAACAGCATGCCCGGCGAAGTGGACGACCGGATACTTGGAAAACAGCTCAGGCAGCGATTCTTTAACTTCCTGATTGGTGAGCATCTTCGAACGTGTCGAGGTCAACTTGCCGAGATCGAAGATGGTCTGCGCTTCTTCCAACGTATAACTGAGGTCGTCGAGGCCTGCCGCCGAGCGCAAGCGGGAGCTGAACACAACGCCTTCTTTGCGAGTTATCGAGTAATCGCTGATGGCGGACACAAGATAAGGAGCGGAGGAATCTTGTGTACTGTCGGTGTTTTCAGCGGTTTGTGTTTCCGCTTGCGCTTTTGCCAGCACTGGTATCAGGCTTGTGGTCGGCAGATACGAGGTTGCAAATCGCTGGCAAACATATGATGAGCCGTCGTGCAATGCGCTAAACGGCAAGTGGAACAAGCTTCCGTGCGGAACGAGAAGCAAGTGGTTGACGCCTGCGGGCAGGTCGTTAAGCACCGCGCCGAAGAGTCCGTTGTACAAACGCTTGCACAAACTGACCGGCACTTCCCAACCTTCTGTTGCCGACATTTCGAGGAAATTGGCGAGGTCTTCCTCCAGCACCGTCAGTTTTTCAGCGTCGGTGATTAGATTGAGTGCCGGTTGCGATGCGCCGTGCCAGAGGGCCGCGGACAACATATATTGATCGGTCCAGTAAAACTCGACGATAGCGGTGTCGCGAGACAATAAAAAGTCAGCACCACCCGCAGTGCGCGTTTCATTCCAAAGAGAACTTATCTCCGAGAAGGTCAAAGTCGATGCGCACACCAAACTCGCGTAATTCGGATGCCGCCTGCGAAGCTGATTGACGACATCGCGCCATTCGGCATAAATGCGTTGCGAATCTTCCGTCGGGATGGCCGCACCCCGCGTTCCGCTGTCGCCGCTTCCACTGCCGCCGCCGCTTCCACTGCCACCACCGCCGCCAGCGCCACCACCGCCGCCAGCGCCACCACCCGAACCTTGCCAGAACAGCCGCTCGAAGTGCGCGATTTGATTGCGCAGATCAGATTCGTGATGGATGAGTTTTTGCAATGATTCGTCGCCGCTGTCGTCCAGTTGCGAAACATCAATCGGCGAATTACTCAAAAGATCCAGCAACGCGCGCGACTTGGCGCGACCGACATATTCCAGCGCCTCGACGCGTTTGCCCATCGACAGGCAAACTTTGACCATATCGCGATACATGTCTTGCCCGCGATTTTGGAAGCTTGTCTTCAAATCATCGGCTTTGATCGCAGATCGCTGTTCGTCGAACAACTCAATTGCCGAGCTGAAGAAATCAAAAGCCGGTTGGAGCTGCCCCATTTGCTGGTAAGTTTTGCCTAAGTTGGACAGATAAATCCGCTGACCCTGCCGGTCGGCGATTTCTTTGCTGATGCCGAGCGCTTCCTGATAGCGTTCGAGCGCAAGACCCAGATCGCCCTGCGCGAAATAGCAATCGCCGAGGCTGTCCAAATGCGCCGCCGCCGATTGCTGATCTTCTTGAGCCTTCGCCAGTTCAACCGCGCGCTGGCAGTTTTCCACAGCCTTTGTCAGATCGCCGCGTTTCAACCAGGCGTTGCCGATGTTGCCGAGCCAGATGCCGACGCGCCTTTGGTCATCAGCTTTCTGCGAAAGCGTGAGCGCCTCTTCGTAGCACTGCGCCGCTTCCTCGTAGCGCTTCGCCTCGAAGAGCGAATTGCCCTGGCTGCCGCGACAGATCGCTTGCGTCTTGCGGTCTTCGTTCAATCCCGCTTCGTTGAAAGCGCGGGTGAAATAATCATTCGCGTCGTCATAGAGCCCCAGCTCCGTGTACGCCAAACCGAGACTGCCCAGCCATGCGGCTTTGTTTGGCGTGTCGTCGCGCACTTCTATTGCGTGCCGGAACCATTCTATAGATTGTTCCGCCCATCCTTTTTCTAAATACAAACGCCCGAGATTGCCGAACGCAATTTCCATGCCGTTGCGATCGTCGCATGAATACGCCGCGTCGAGCGCGCGCAGGAAGCAGGCGATGGCGTCGTCCGCCAGACCGTCGTCGCGAAATTGCTCCGCCAGAAGCAGCGAGGCGTGCGCTTCGACTTTGGAAAGCCCATATTGGTGCGCGGTTTCGATGGCGCGCTGGAAGGAGGCGACCGCCTTTTCCTTCTCGCCGATGCCCGCAAGCGAGATGCCCTGATAGCTGGAGAAAACAGCAAGCGCGCCGTGGTCGCTCACTTCTTCAGCCAGTTCCACGGCTTTCTCGTAGAAGCCGATTGCCTTTTCGAAGTCGTTTTCCTGAAATGCGCGCCAGCCTTTATCGCCCATGGACTCCATGGTGGCTCGCAGCTTTTCCAGATTGACGGGTTTCTTTCCCATCCGTGACCTCAGGAGGACACCCTCCCTTCTCCTCTCGAAGGATATCTACTTTTCAGCCGGGACGAAAGTCGTTCCACCAGTGAGGGTGGGTTCGTTTCATCCGTTGGTGAGTGTATTTATCCGCCAGGGGGCGATTTTGGACAGTCACGCCGCTAGAGGTTTCTAATCTATCTAATCTAACCCAAAACCTTCCGCAGGCTTAAAAGGCGCGGCTGGTATATGAGCCGTAAGTGGCGACTTGCGGCGGCAGTGAGGCTTTAACCGAATAATTGCGCTGGCTGGAGCCGTTGTTATTGTTGGCGACCAGGCGCGGTGCGGTGTTTTTCGGCGATTTGGCGTAGCGATTTTTGGGGCGCATTTGCACGACATTGGCTTTGCCGCCGAAACCTTTACTGTGAATATTGGATTGGAAACCGGCTTTCGGCAGACCATGACTGTTGCCGCCGTGCCACGAACCAAAATAAGCTTTCGGAGGAGCCTGGCGCATGCCGTGTCCCATGCCGCCACCCATGGCGCCCGGTGCCATGGCGCCTGCTCCCATGCCGCCACCCATGGCTCCCGGTCCCATACTTCCAGGACCCATGCCCATGCCGTGACCCATGCCGCCCATAGCGGGGGCATCTCCGCGTCCACCGCGGATGAAATTCTTGAGTTGCGCTTCCGGAACCAGATTGAGCGGGAAAGGCGGCGGACCGGCACTCGATTGTTGCGGCTGCATTTGCATTTCCGGCTGTCCTGGTTGAACCGGAGTGATGCTGCCCATCGGCATTGCATTCATTTGGCGTTCGAGGTCGGCTTCGCGCAGGCTCATTTGCTGCGGCATTACCGGCATCTGAACCAAAGACGCTCCCGCATGCCCGATCATTTTTTCGCCCGCTTTCGGCTCTCCGAGCCAATCGTCCATTCTGTCCTGAAGCGATTGCTTGGCGACGTGTTTTGCTGATTTGAGAGCTTTGGCGCTGGGAGCGGCTCCCATGTGGTGCGCGCCGGCGATCGCCTGACGGGCCATTGCTACTGCGGATTGTTTGAAACTGTTGGAATCGGCTGCTGATAGACCTTTTGGAACCATCGTCGCCAGCGATTGCGGTTGGCGATAGGTGCTCGGAACCGGATAGCCGCCGTATTGAGCCTGCGAAACATTGCCCATCAACTGCGCATTGGGGTCCACAGCCATTCTCGGAGTCATGGCGACGAGCTGCATATCGAGATCGTGCTTGGACGGAAGTTTTGCGGCTTTGTTGATTGGCTTGAGGCGCGCGACATAGGCGTCGAATGACTTGTCGCCGCTGGAAATCTTTTCGGGAATCGACACTTTCAGGCGCGAGGTCGGCAGGTCGGCTTTGCCCTTCTTTATAGTGGCAAGGTTGTTCTTGAGCCAGTCACCGGTTTCGGTGACGCCCTCTTCGGCTGCGGGTGCCATCTGGCAGAACGCAACAGGAAGAGATGCTGCAATGTTAACGCTGAGGAGAAGTGCAGATAGTTTCATTTGGGGGTGCCGTTCCGCTTAAGCCATTGGGTGAGGAAGAGTGCGCTATGCACGTCGGCAGGGTGAAGTGCGCTGCCGATGAATTGAGTCTATTTGGCGGGGTATGGAAAGTCACTGGGAAAAGTACGCAAGCTAATGGCTGGCTTGGCTTTTCCGGCGATGAGGGTGGGAATATTCCCCCCTTGGAAAGTTGTCAGCAAGTTGACGGGTAAGTGTCGAAATTTGAAATCCGGTTGCGTGTTGGACGGCAATTTTGCGCGGACGAGAGCGTCAGGTGAAAACCGGCTGAGGGTCTGAAATGGTGTTTTCGCACCCCATAAGAAAAATTCGAATTTTTCTTATGAAAAGCCTGAAACCTCTCTGCCTGTGCCGGTCTTGGGTGTTTTGGCTGAAACGCTCACAGGGGCGGTATTTCGGGCGTTCTGGTAAGAAAAATTCGAAAATTTCTAATCGGGTGGTCGAGGAATTTTTTCTAGGGTATGGGACGGGGGCAAAACCACACCAAAGCGGCCCGCAACCTCCACGCAAAATAGCGCGCATCCCACACGAAAAACCGCACGCAGAAGCGCCGAGTCTCTAATCGTCCAAACCCTGATTGTTCTTGAGTTTTTCCAGAGTTTCCCTCAGAACTTGCTCAAGTGATGCCTGCGGAGAATAAACAGCCGAGCGGTTTTCCGCCAACAATACCTTCCCTCTGTTCGCCCAATGCGCCGCCAGATCTGGGTTTTTCTCAACAAAAATGCCCTTCTCATAGTATTCAGCCAGCTTCTTCTGCGCCGCCTCGACGCATCCATCCGCCGCCAAAGAAAAAAGCTCGAAAGCCCTCGCCATGTCCTGCGGCACCAGCTCACCTTCTTCGTAAAAACAACCGACTTCGTAAGCAGCAATCGGCGACTCCGGCGAGCTTTCCAGCGCTTTGGAAAACAGCTCGAACGCCTCAACCGGCTTCCCAGCCTCTCTTGCTGCGTAGCCTTTGTAAATCAGGTGGATGAATTTCTCAGCCAAAAATCACCACTAATCCCAGACCAATCGATATCCGACCCCGCGCACAGTCAGTATGTGCTTGGGCTGCGAGGGATTCTCTTCCAGTTTTTCGCGCAAATAACGAATATGAACATCAACCGTGCGGCTCTCTCCAAGGAAATCCGATCCCCACACTTGAGCAAACAACTGATCTCGCGTAAACACGCGATTGGGGTGTTTCGCCATCGCAGCCAGCAATTCGAACTCTTTGAAAGTCAAATCAATTTGCTGATTGGCGACCGAAACTGTGCGGCTGTCCATGTCTATAAAAAGCGCACCGAGGCGCAAGCCTTTGGGAGCGGGCGCCGCGCCTGGCGCTTCGCGTAAATGAGCTTTGACTCGGGCAACCAATTCGCGCAGCCTGACCGGCTTGGCGATGTAATCGTTGGCGCCCAGTTCCAATCCCACGACCGTGTCGATCTCGGAAGTGCGGGCTGTGAGCATCAAAATCGGCGTTTTTCTGTCCTGACTGCGGACGCGCCGGCACACTTCGTAACCGTCCAGCCCGGGCATCATCAGGTCCAAGATGATGAGATCCGGCTTCTCCGACTCCGCCACCTGAATCGCCTTAATGCCGTCGTGGGCGAGCAAAGTGCCGAAGCCTTCCTGATTCAGCACGTACTGAATCGAATTGGCGATATCCACTTCATCATCGACGATAAGTATCTTTTTCATCTGACCCTTCAGCCGTTTTCACCCTCAACAAGTGGTTCATAGTATCATCGTCCTTGATAGCAGTACTGCTTGATTTGCTTGAATTTTGGCTTTCTTCCAAGAGGTCAAATTTTTTAGATTCTTGAGCATATCGATTGATATCTAAAGAGATCAGCTTCAGTTACTTTGGTCGGGACGCTTTCGGAAATGTCGGGTCAGCACACACATCGCTTTGAGCGCATCTTCGCCGTCGCGTTGGCATGCCTGGCAGTTTTCTGGCCGGATTCGGTGGCGCTGTCCGCAACCAAAAAGCCTGAAATAGAGCGGCCGACATCGTGGCCGACCTTCGGTCCGTATCCTCCGATGGTCCATCCGGTGCGCATCGGCATCGGCACTCGCGCGTCCGTTGCGCGCATCGCCGTATGGTCTCCGGGTTGGGTTTTTGTTGACAATCGCCCGCTCATGCAACTTAAGCCTCAGGTCATCTATCAGGTTTCGCCGGGGCGCATCACCGAATTGGCGACCGGTCGCAGCATTTCTCTGCCGTTGGATAAACGCACTCAGATTGCGGCGCGCGATGCGATGGGAAGTTATACCGTGTGGGCTAACAACCGGTGGTGGCGCGGCAGTCTGGAGCTGATTTTGACGCGCGGCGTAACCACAATCAATTTGCTGGATTTGGAAGACTATTTGCAGGGCGTGGTGCCTTCGGAAATGCCTGCGAGCTGGCAACTCGAAGCTCTGAAAGCGCAAGCAGTTGCGGCTCGCAGCTATGCTGTCGCTCACCTGGGCCGAGGTTCTAAGTGGTTGGGCAGTGAAGGGTTCGATCTCGTTCCGGATGTGCGCGATCAGGCTTATAAAGGGCTTGCCGCCGAGGCACCATCAACGCGCATTGCTGTTTTTGCAACCCAGGGCATTATTTTGAAGGATGCAGGCAAAATCAAACCCGGCTTCTATCGTGCCACCGTGGGTGATTACTACGAGAATTTGAACATTCGCACGAAATCCGTTCCCAAAGCCACTCTCGAGAAACTCACCGGCGTCTCCGGAATTGCCGGTGTTACCGTCAAGCGATGGGATTCCAACCTGAACGCGCATACTATTCAGGTGATGGGCAAACGCGGCGCGAAAGAAGTATATGGTATCGCTCTTGCGAAAATGCTCGGGCTTTCGACGCCGGGTATTCTGGACGTCAAAGAAGACGGCTCCAACTGGGTTTTCACCTGTCGTGGTCCCGGCAACGGTTCGCGCGGATTGAGCCAGCACGGTGCTAATTCGCTGGCTAAAAACGGCTGGCGCTACGAACAAATTTTGCAGCACTACTATCAAGATACCGATGGACAGTTGCGCCTTTCATTCATCGACCAATCGAGCTACGCGGCGGCGGTAGCTGCAGCGGCGGCGCGATATCGCACGCCCTTCATGCGACCGAAGCAAGCTGCGCAACCTGCCCCGGAGGAAGAAGAGGAAGAAGAGCCGAGCGACAAGGATAAAGAAAAAGAATAGGTCAGGAACCCGAGGAGAAATCATGTCAAGCCAAACAGGCGAAACCCGCATCAAAACCAACTTCCTTGAGAATCAAGCAAGAGAAGTGTCGGACAAGAAAATGTCGAAGGGACCGATGATTGCCTTCGGAGTTTTGTTTCTTGCAGGGATAAGTTTTGGTGGCTACAAAGTCGCGGAGTTCTTGATGAACTACGAAACTATCGCCATGATGAAGAACATCGAATTGATTTTGGACAGCCCGACCACGAAGGATGGGCAAGCGACAGTTGACGTAGTGGTGCGCAACAACAATCCATTTCCTGTGAAGGACTTCGC
>JADYYD010000115.1 GCA_020853845.1 Candidatus Melainabacteria bacterium | reverse complement strand
GTTTCGATTCAACGAGAACCAGGCGCCTGATTTCGTTGGAGAACTTATAAGGATTGAGACCGGGTTTCGCCCGTTGAGCTGCCGTCACTGTAAGTGCCACGTCCGGCTTCCAAGATGGAGTTCTAGGTCGCTAGTGTACTAAGAGTGCCGAATTGGGGGATGACAGGCATGTAATCTTGCTCGCCCGAACGGTCGGGCTGCTGGTCGATTTCCTTCAAAGCATGCCCCTTAGTTCTGTCTCATTCAGGCGGACTGGCTAGAAAGCGTATTGCGGGACGACCGAAGCTCGCAGGGTTGTCATTTGCATGCTCCCCTATGTGGTTTCAAAAACTGAGGACCGGCGTATCAACGCCTGCGCGCCATTTAGATCCCGCTGACGGCATGCGGCACGTAAGCGTCTTCTAGGGCGGCGACATCTTCGGCGCTTAGTTTCAACTCGACAGCCTTGGCTGCATCTTCCAGGTGATGCTCTTTTGTCGCGCCGACGATGGGTGAAACAATTCCCGGCTTTTGCAGCAGCCAGGCGAGGGCCACTTGCGCGCGTGGCGCGCCTGCGCGTTTAGAAACTTCGCCCAGGCGCTCGACGACTTTTCTATCTGCGTCGACTTGCACTGCATAAAGTTTTTTGCCGAACTCGTCTGTTTGTGAGCGTTCCGTTTGATCGTCCCAGTCGCGCGTCAATCTTCCACGCGCCAGAGGGCTCCATGGAATTACGCCCACGCCCTCGTCTTGGCACAGAGGAAGCATCTCGCGCTCTTCCTCGCGATAGAGCAAGTTGAGATAGTTTTGCATGCTGATGAACCGCGCCCAGCCGTTTACTTCGGAAACTTTCAATGCCTTGGCGAACTGCCAGGCGTACATGCTCGAGGCGCCGATGTAGCGAACTTTTCCGGATTTGACCAGGTCGTTCAATGCGTCCAGTGTTTCTTCAATTGGAGTGGCGGCATCCCATCTGTGTATCTGGTAGAGGTCTATATAGTCGGTATTTAGACGGAACAAACTTTGATCTACTTCGTGCATGATTGCTTTGCGCGAGAGACCGACTCCGTTCGGCGTCTCACGCATGCGAGCGTTGACCTTGGTGGCGATAATGACGTCTTCACGGGCGACGAAGTCGTTGAGCGCGGTGCCGACGATTTCTTCGCTCGTGCCGTCCGAATAAACGTTCGCCGTGTCGAAGAAGTTGATGCCCAGATCGAGCGCTTGCTTGATGAATTCGCGGCTTTCGTGCTCGGGCAGAGTCCAACTGTGATTGCCTCTGTCCGGCGCTCCGAAGCTCATGCAGCCGACGCAAATGCGCGAGACTTTCAGTCCGGTACGGCCTAGATTTGCGTATTCCATATAATTTCGAAGACTCCTGACAAAAGCGCAAATTGAAACGAATTCAGAAGATCTTAGCCTGTTGAGATCGGACTTTTTGCCTGTTGAAATCTCAATTGTCGAGCAGGTTTTTGAATTAAGGCGCCGGTTTTCTCACGAGAAAAACGCCGACATCATCTTTGCATTTCACTTCCCAATCTTTGCGCTGAGAGAGTACTTGGGCAAGCTGTGCTTCTTTGGGAACCATTACCCATGTGAAGTTCCGCTTGTTGAAAATCTCTTCCCAATTGTCCTGCGTCAGGAGGATTTTCAAATATTCCTCGATAAATTCCGGCGGCAGGAAGTCTGCCCAATCGTCGATGTAGACGGTTCGCTTCAACTTGAAGTAAATGTAGCCGCCCCAGTTGTCGTAGTTAAAGCCCAGCCCGGGCGGGTTTTCCTTAGCCAGGCATTCGACTAGCTTGACTGGGATACGCGTCGGATCGAAGTCTTTGACCTTGCAGTAATCTAGCGAGAGAAAAGCGATGCCCATGATAATGGTGGCAACTATATAGAGCAGAGCTGGTTTCCACCCTTTGGGCTCCGAGCTTTCTATGCCTGATTCGACTTTCGCAAGTTTCGCAAGCCCCTTCGTGAGCGGGTTTGTCTGTTCTCTGACCAGCAATTTTGGTCTCAACAATTGCCAGTACGGTGCAAGAAATGGTATGACCATAAGCGCGCAATATGGCACGAAGCGCATGCTGATTATGCTGGCTACAAAGAAAACGCACATCACGGCTGTCTCGTGGAAGGTCAAACCGCCTTTCGTTTTCCAAATTGCGTAAATTGTTATGCCCGCCAGAACAAGGAAGAACCAGGCTCCAACACCGGCCGTGATATCAAACGATCGCCACTCATCGGTTTTGCTCAGCACGACCGGGTTGGACATGTATGTGAAAATCGTGTTGTAAAACGCCATTCCGCGCGGGTTGAGAGCGGTGGCAATGCCGCCGCATGCGGCTAATATAGCGAGATTGGAAACTGGTTTGAGGCGTCCTTCAACTCCGGGTTGCCGCCTGTATCCCTCAATGCATGGCAGCTTCACGTCTGCTTTTGCCAGCAATCCGCCGATGGCGGCGGCGCCCATGCTGACGGCGAGCATGACCACGCCCACTGTATAGCTGCCGTGCAGGTTCGCCCAGAGGCACATGACGAGCGCGGTTGCGACTGCTCGCACGGCTATTTTGTGCGTGCTCATAAAAACGAGATAGTACAAAATCAGGAAAGGCAAATATGTATACACGTGGCAGCGCGCGGACCAGTGCATGCCGACTGCAGGCATGACGAGCAGCACGAGAACCATTCCCGCGAGCAATCCCATGCCGCGAGCGCGCGCCATTTGATAGCTCCACATCAAGCCGAGCGCGCCCACAATGCTGAAGATGAGCACGATTCCGGTCATGCCGAAGTGGCTGAAAGCCGTGCCGCTGGTGATGTCGCCGAGCCAGCAGCGCGTCAGGCATGGCGAGGAGTTGAAGATCGCAGAAGTGTAATTGGTGGTGGGAAGCGCATGATTAGCCAGCCAGTACTCGCCGTTGATGATGTGACGGCAGGTGCCGCCGTCCCAGAGAAACATCTCCGGGCGCATGAAAAGCATGCCGCCCAGCAAGTATGCAAAAAACCAGCCGCCTGATTGCGGCATGAATATGCTGAAGAGCGAGCCGTTGTCTCCAGTGTCTGTGGATTGCGGCTGAGGAATAATTGTGTCGTTCGAATCGCCCAAGCCGGTTTCACTTTCGTCCATGACTACTTCGACACTCGGGCTTTTCCAGCGATGATCAAAAATTGTTTGCCGAGAATCGGCCACGCGATAGGCAGCATTAGATAGGCTCTGACGAGAAACGGATGAGCGGGCGGTCCACCCTGCATGGTAAACGGCAGAAAGCGATCGATCACTTTCTGTGATTCAAACCCGGCCAATCCCAGCGCTTCCACAATCGAGCGATCGCTGAGCGGCAGGTGATGATCGAAAAAATCCCAGTAGACATCGCCGCAAAAGCGGATGTTCGGACCCAGAAGAATCAATTTGCCGTCGTCTTTTAAAACGCGGGCCGCCTCGCGCAGGCAGTCCATAAGCCCGTCTTTGGTCGGGATGTGCTCCAGAAAATTGCTGCTGAAGACGACATCGATAGTGCCGCTTTCCACCGGCCATTGTTTCGTGACATCCTGCGAAATCACGTTTACGCCGGACTGTGCTTTTGCGGCGGTGGTGGGATTGAGGTCCATCGCATATTTTTTGCCGGCCTGGATGTTGTTGATAAATTCGCAATAGCCGGCGCCCAGATCGAGCACCACCGACTGAGGACTTATCCATTGCTGGAAATAGCGCGTCAGCTCCTTCCACACAAGAGAGCGTTTCTCCTCATCCTGGAAGCGGGCGGCGTAGGTTTCTTTGAGCTCTAGAGCGGGATCCAATTGTTTAACCTGTCGACTTTGGCAACTAAAATTACATGCCTGGATAAGCTATCACATGCCCGGTCCAGCTATCGTGTAAGCTAAACACGTCTATCAGACGCTGGAAATTGTTTGGCGCTCAAATTTAGGAATCAAAGGCATGGCTGTCATTATTGTCACGGGTTCGGGCGGGCTCATCGGTTCTGCGGCTGCCGAATTTTTTGCAGCGCAGGGGCACGACATTGTCGGTATCGACAATGATATGAGGCAGCAGTTTTTCGGCCCGGACGCGTCCACAGTGTGGAATCGCAAGCGCCTGGAAGACAAGCTCGCAAAGCAATACCGGCACTTCGATATCGACATTCGGGATGTCAATGGCGTTGGCGAGATTTTCCTCAAATTCGGCAAGAATATAGAGGCGGTCATTCATACTGCCGCTCAACCCTCGCACGATTGGGCGGCCACGAATCCCGTCGAAGATTTCACAATCAACGCAAACGGCACCATGAATTTGCTCGAGTCCACGCGCAAAGTGTGCCCGGAGGCGGTTTTCATTTTTACCTCGACAAACAAAGTCTACGGCGACACGCCGAACCGGTTGCCGCTTGTTGAATTGGAAACCCGCTGGGAGATTGAAGAATCACATACTTATTTTGGCGGTATTCGCGAAGATATGTCCGTCGATCATTGCTTGCACAGTTTGTTCGGTGTCTCAAAACTGGCGGCCGATGAGCTGGTGCAAGAATACGGGCGCTATTTCGAAATGCGCACCGCATGCTTTCGCGGCGGCTGCCTGACCGGTCCCAATCATTCAGGCGCAGAACTGCACGGCTTTCTGGCATATCTGATGCGTTGCGCTGTGACCGGCAAGCCATACAAAATTTATGGCTACAAAGGCAAGCAAGTGCGCGACAACATTCACAACGACGACCTGATTCGCGCTTTCCATGAGGTTTACAAAGATCCCAAAATTGCACGCGCATACAACATTGGTGGCGGACGCACCAGCAACTGCTCGATGCTGGAGGCAATCACGCTGGCCGAAGAAATTACCGGCAAAAAACTCGATTCGACTTACGTAGAGCAATCGCGCATCGGCGACCACATCTGGTGGATCAGCGACAACGGCAAATTCATGAGCGACTATCCGAACTGGAAAGTCGAGAAAAACATCAAAGACATTCTCACCGAAATTTACGAAGTCAATAAAGAGCGCTGGGTGATGGCTTAAAAGTCGCAACTTGTGATGAGTCCGCGCGTAATGCCTGTGCTGCTCAGATCGAGGTGATTGAGGATATTAATCCCGACAGGAGTGATGGCAGTGCCGGTGGTGATAAGATAACCTCACTTAAAATGTGTATGCTAAATAAGCTCAGCTTGGCTCCAGTGGCGGATAATGCGGATTCTTATCTCCGGAATTTGTGGTTTTGTCGGCAGCTCTCTTGCCAGATTTCTGCTTGAGTCTGAGGGCGGCTTGAAGATATGCGGATTCGACAATTTTTCGCGCGCCGGCAGCCACTTGAATCGCGATGTCCTGAAGTCGCTCGGCGTCGATGTCTTTCACGCTGATGTGCGTTTTGCAAGCGACATGGAACAGATGCCGCAAGTCGATTGGATTATCGATGCAGCAGCGAATCCTTCAGTATTAGCCGGAGTTGATGGTGTCTCAAGCCCGCGCCAGGTGCTCGACGCCAATCTTTACGGCACGATCAATCTTCTGGAAAGCGCTCGCAGGCACAATTCCGGTTTTATTCTTCTTTCCAGCAGCCGTGTTTATTCGATAAATGCGCTCAAAGAAGTTCCTCTGCGCGAAGAAAATTCTGCGTATGTTTTCGATTCATCGAAACCCTCGCCGCCTGGTGTTTCCGCCAGAGGCATCAGTGAAAGTTTTTCAACACAGGCTCCGATTTCTTTGTACGGTGCCACCAAACTTGCCTCGGAAGTGCTCGCACTCGAGTATGCGGAGACGTACAAATTGCCGGTCTTCGTCAATCGCGCCGGGGTTTTGGCCGGCGCTGGTCAATTTGGAAAACCCGATCAGGGTATTTTCACTTACTGGATAAATTCATATCTGCGCAGAAAACCGCTCAAATACATCGGGTTTGGTGGCACTGGATTGCAGTTGCGTGACGCAATGCATCCGAAAGATCTGGCGATACTCGTGCAGAAACAAATGAGCAAATCCGGCAGCGGGCAGAACGATATCATCAATGTTGGTGGCGGCGCGGATAATGCAATGTCGCTCAAGCAGCTTTCCGATTGGTGTGAGAAACGCTTTGGAGCGCATGCGGTTGATTCGATCGAAGAAGATCGGCAATTGGACATTCCGTGGGTTGTGATGGACAGCTCGCTGGCGAAGAAAGCGATCGGATTCGAGATTTCCGTCAAACTTCCTGAAATTTTAGAAGAGATCACCAAGCATGCTCAGGCGCATCCCGACTGGCTCAAGGTGTCGGGCGCATGAAGTCACCCAAGCCTTCTGGCGGACCGCTGAAAGATATTGCCGTTGTCATTCCTGCTTACAACGAAGAAGGATGTATCGAATTGACCGTACGGCACCTGTATTTGGAGCTGACGGCAAACAAAGTGCCGCACGAAATTGTCGTCGTCGATGATGGCAGCTCCGACAATACCTGGCAGATTCTTACGGATCTGGTGAAGGATATTCCGACGCTGAAACCTATTAAGAATGTGGGTGCGCATGGGTTCGGGCGGGCGGTCATTTGTGGCTTGGAGAACTTTCAAGCGGATGCGGTAGCAATCATGATGGCTGACAATTCTGATGATGCCAACGATGTTGTGCTCTATTGGCAGAAGCTGAATGAAGGCTACGACTGCGTTTTCGGGAGTCGATTCATCAAGGGTGGTGGCGTCATCGACTATCCGATTCACAAGCTGATCATGAATCGCATGGCCAATATGTTCGTCAAAGTCTTGTTCAACATCTCGTACAACGACACCACTAACGCCTTCAAAGCATATCGAAAGTCCGTTATCCTGGGCTGTATGCCGTTTATCTCACCGCATTTCAATCTCACCGTCGAGATTCCCTTGAAAGCGATGGTGCGCGGTTTTAGCTGGACGGTCATGCCGATTACATGGAAAAATCGCCGCACCGGAATTTCGAAATTGAAGATTCAGGAGATGGGCAGCCGTTATTTGTTCATTTGTCTGTATGTTTTGCTTGAAAAACATTTGACGCGCGACTATCGCGTCCAGCCGGGCGAACCACGCGTAACTTCTGCGGAGCCGCCCATCATCGCGAATCCGGCATCGCAAGAGAATGAAGGGAATCGTTAATCGCATTGCTGGGCAATTCGAATTGAGAATGCTGGTGTTTATACTTGACCGACATACAAATGTATGTATAATGGATGTATTAGGTCTGAATGCCACCGCTGGTTAGCGGTGCTGCATCCTATGCGCGAGTGTCACCCGGGGCCCTCGCGCCAATAGAAGAACCTCCTGCGCGCATAGGTGGGCAGTTATTGCCTTTGGCGTTTGCTCACCGCAGCGTAAAGCTCACGGCGTAAGTTTGAACAGCATCACCGTTACGTCCTCGGTGTGCGCGTCGTAATGCTTGGTTGAAATCAGCTTGTAATTTTTGTTGAGCATCTCGATCAGTTCGGCAATACGTTTTTTGCGCGGCATTCTTTCCGATGACAGCGTCTCGATTTGTTTGTCGGAATCCTTTGCCAATGCCAGAAACTTAAAACCTTTTGCGGGAAGTTCGGCAATGCGTTTTTCAGTTTCCGCCAAAAGTGAATCGGGTATCCAGGCTTTTGCAATGTCGGGAATGTACATCGGAATGGTCGGGTCGTCCCACTTTGCATAGCCGAAAATGCCCACGTTATGCGCCTTTTGCTCGGCGGCAGGCAAATAGTATCCGATAGTTGGACCGATTACATCCGGAGCGATGAGCAATGCGGTGTCGTCGAAATTCCCCTGCTTCGCCTCTTGTGCAACCACGCGCAGACCGGAGTTCGGTATCTGTGCATAGTAGAGAATCCAGCTAATGTTTATTGCCGAAAGCAAAAATATAAATGCTATGAGACAAAGTTTGGCCGGTTGTTTTAGTGTTATTTCTTGGCGCCAGAAAACGGCAACCAGTGCGGTCGCCAGCAATATCCAGGCGGCAGGAGAATAAGGGTAAATATATCTGAAGTAACCCTGCCACCAGTTGGTAATGTAACCCATCAGGCAGCAAGGGATAATTGTCGCGCACCATAAGATCGTGTAAATATCAGCGTTAACGAAGAGCCCGGATGCGGTTGATACAGGCGTACTATTATGTTTTCGCTCGAGGTAGCGGATTGCAAAAGCGATGGCCGCCAGCGTCGTGAGCAGTAAGCCGCCAAGCGCCAAGTGAGTAGGCAGAAGGTTCATCACATTCCAGTAGAAAACTTCAGGAAAGCGGCTGAGCGGCGTCCTGTCCATGTAGAGTGCGCCGTGCGCTTGATTCAGAACGGATGGAATCCACGGGGCAAAAAGTGCAAACGCAACAAAGAGCGCTCCGAGGCAACGGAGCAACTTGCTGACCGCCTGCTTTCTGCTTGCATGATCGGTGTTTTTCAAAAACTCTCTGAGAGAAATGAGAACAGTGGCGATGCCGAGGCACGGGATAAGCACGCACCCCACATACTCCGTATAACAAAGTGCTGATGCCGTTATTGCAACGCCGGCGAAAGCGATGGGCATTGGCATCGGTCCTTTTGCCGATGTCGAATCGCGCTGCAAGTGGATGAAGAAAGCCAGACACAGTGTCGATAAAAGGGTCGCCAGTGCGTAGCCCCGGCATTGGCAAGAGAGAAAGTTTGCCAGAGGCGAGACGACAAAAAAGAAGGCGGCAAACAGTCCGACGCGCGCTGAGTGAGCGGTTATTCCCAGCCAGTAGAGCGACGGAATGGTGGCAATGCCGCAGAGCAAAAATGGAACTTTGACCGCTACGTCGCCTTTGCCGAAAACGTTCATCCATGCGTGCAGAAGTACATATGCAAGCGGGGGATGATAGTCGTCCTGGCGCCCAAAACAGTTTTTCACCATTGTCACCACATCTGGTGCCGAAGAACTGTTGACGGAGAGATACTCGTCGAGCCAGAGCCCCATATGGAGTGTGG
>JADYYD010000114.1 GCA_020853845.1 Candidatus Melainabacteria bacterium | reverse complement strand
CCACGTAGAGTTTGTACCCGACGCCATGAACCGTCTTGATGTAAGAAGGCTGACCGTCCTTGTCGATCTTCTTGCGCAGCCGTTTCACACAAGTCGTAAGAGCATCGATGCTCGAATCGGACGCCGAGGCCCAGACGCGGTTGAGCAACGCATCGGCGCTAAAAACCTGGTCCGGATGCCGCATTAGAAATTCCAACAATGCAAATTCCTTAGGCAAAAGAGACACTTCGTTGCCGTCCACTTTCACGCAATGATTGCCGGGATCAAGCTCCAATGCGCCAGAGCTGAGTTTGTCTCCAACATAATTGCCTGGTCTGCGCAAAACGGCTCTCACCCGAGCGGACAGTTCTTTCATATGGAACGGCTTGGTGAGGTAATCGTCGGCACCACTGTCCAGACCTGCATATGGTACGCTTTGTTGTCTTGAAATCCATTTGCAGTTTAATCCGTGCATGATTGACGTCACACAGTTCGCAGCCATAGTCGCGGTCGCTTTTGGTTCGACACTGATAAGCTCGATGTGTGGTGGCGGCTCCAATATGAAATCAACGCCATTCTGGCTGATGATGGGCTTCCCGCTTCCTGTGGCGATGGCGACAAACACGCTGTCAGGCGCCATGTGGACGCTGGTTGCGGCGAGAAATTACTTGCTGTTATGACAGAATCAGTAATGAGCCAGACTAACCTAACTGAAGCTCGGCAACAATGGCGAACATCTAAGCTAGTTGGACCTTTTATGACGAAAGCACAGGGTATTGCAGCGGGCTATTTTTCGCATGATTCTGTATGATCTCATTACCAACCATCGAAAAAAAACAGATCACCACTTGCCGGAGCGCTAATCATGCAAGTTGACAGCACAAAACGTTTTTCCGGATTGGCGGACATGTATGCAAAAGCGCGTCCCACATATCCAGATGCAGCCATCGACTATATTATGGATATCTGCAAACTGACGAGCAGTTCGCAACTGGCAGACGTTGGCTGCGGGACAGGCATTTCCAGCCAACTTTTCGCCGGGCGCGGAGTCAATGTCACAGGCGTCGAGCCCAATGCGGATATGCGCAGCAAAGCATCCGAACTGATCGACAAAGTAGCCCCGGGCTCGCTCAAACTGGTCGATGGAACAGCAGAAAACACGACATTGAGCGACTGCTCGGTTGACGCGATTTTGTGCGCGCAGGCATTTCACTGGTTCAAACCCGAACTGGCGTTGAGAGAATTCCATCGCATTTTGAAACCGGAAGGGTGGACGGTGCTTGTCTGGAACGAGCGCGATGAAGGCGATGCATTCACGCGCGCATATGGAGACGCCTTCAGAAAATTGACCGAGATCGATAAAATCGAAGCTACCCACGCCACGTCGGGAATTCCGCTTTTGACCTCGGAACACTTCACTAAAGGCGAATTGACGCATTTTGAAAATGAGCAGGTTCTTGACCGCGAAGCTCTCATCTTGCGGGCATTTTCAGCATCTTATGCGCCTAAGGAAGCAGGGCTGGCGAACAGATTGAAAGATATGCTCAATGCAGCTTTCGAGCGCTTTCAAAAGAACGGTGAAGTGAAACTCAAGTACAGCGTAGCTGTTTACTCTGCATGCAAAAAATAGAAGGGTAAAGCGACTATTCAGCCTTTGGGATGCCGAGACCGAGATCGTGAATTTGCAAGAAATAAAACGCGACGAGTACGAGCGCGTGAGTGATGGCACCTGATGCGATCAAAGATGGAACCTCATGAATATCCACCAGGCGAATTTTGATGTCTTCAGCACCCTGAAATGTGGGTTCGCAAATTTGCTTGACGCCGCGAGCTAAGAAAGTATCGCAAAAATTGCTCTGCAACGCCGGATTCGGATGGTTGCGGCCAATGAAAGTGAGTTCGTCCGCGACATATCCTGTTTCTTCGAACAGCTCACGTCCAGCCGCATACTGCGAGCTTTGATCCTCCGGATCAACAGCGCCGCCGGGGATTTCGAGAGTGATTTTTTCAATGCCGTGGCGATATTGCTCGATGAAAATTACTCGACCATCATCGGTTATCGGGATTACATTGCACCAGTGCGACGGATGCAAAACATAAAAATCGAACGCGCGATTCGCTTCTCCGGTTGGCATCAGTGCACGATTGCGCTCGAGCGAGAAGACTTTGCAATCGGCTATTTTATGGGATTCAATCTTTCTCCAGGGGAGAATTTCGCGACTCATAACCGGGTGTGCCTAGATACCAGAGTTAACGGCATTATTGTAGTCTGAAAGGCGGCAGGCTGTGAAGATGCAGTCTGAAAAACGGCAGCAGAATAGACTTTTACCAGCCCACTAGTCAAGAAGCGCGAATGCTTGGAGCTCCGCGCTTGCCGTCTTTTAGGCGAATTTGCGTTAAACTGAGCTGTCTGGCGCCGTTGCAAATGCGCAGATGCTCTAAGACAAGGATCGTTGCCAAGCGCAGATGCTCAACAGAAGACTGCAACAAATGCCGGAGCCACAACCGAATCAGATGCAAAATTTCCCGCCCAATGCCGAACAATTGGCAGAGATGGTCAGGGACGCTATTAGTGAACCGGGAATCGCGGTCGAACTGCGCTTCGGCAATTCACAAAAAGCATATTCACTTGTAGCCTTTAAGGATCCTCATGGCTCAGTTTGCGCCTGGACGCTGCGAAAGCTCGACGGCGACAATGCCATATTGATCTGGAATATTTCATCGAGCGACCAGCGAGTGATCTTGCAACAGCTTTCCAGCGATTTCAAAAATTGGAACGAAATTGCCAAAGAAAAACAGTTCACGACCTCGCAACACAACTTGCCGTTGCCGACAACAAAGCTATATGCGCAGGGTGAATTGCGCAAATTGCAGTTCGCTAATTTGGTGCGATTGATTTCCACGGATCAAGCTTCCGGTTGCCTGGAGCTGACTCGGACTATCGGTCAGGAAGAGGAAAAAGCCGTTGTATATTTCAATGACGGCATGCCTACGCACAGCGTCATTGGAGTCACCAGTGGCGACCCTGCATTTTTGGAATTGGTCGGCTGGCTGAATGGAAACTTCACCTTTACTCTCGGACCAGGCTCGTCCGAAATAACAATCACGAAAAACATCGACCTCTTGATCATGGAAGGGACGTATTTAAACGACCATGTTCAAGAATTGCTCAAGATGGGGCTCACGCCCAACACATGTTTACGTCGTGCAGTTCAGGATATCGCAGAAGAAGAATTCCGGGCGATCGCTCAGAACGAGCAGGGTATAAGCAGAACTCTGCAAAAGCAAATTTTCGATATGGTGGATGGAAATACTCCTGTTCATGCCATCGTAAGAGCTTTGTCAGTAGCGAAAGCAGACTGGATGCCTGCCGTCAACAACATGATAAAGAAGAGGCTTTTGGCACCACCGGAAGTGCCTCTCAACAGCGAAGAGGTTGCCCTTGCTACGGCGGACTGGTCAATGATTCAAGCCGTTGACCGCAGTCTCATCCGCGCCGATACAGGCGCCTACGGGTATCCGGCCTTGCTGTACTTCCTAGAGATGGAATTCAATCGCAGTTCCAGATACGGCAAACCGTTTTCTTTTCTCATGCTACAGATCGGCACAAAAGCCACAGACGGTTCGGGCAAGCTCAATCCGTTGCCGCAACAAGCAGGGCGCGAGCTGGTCAATTTGATCTCGCGATTGAAACGCAAACCGGATATTCTCGGACATTATCAAAACAATTGTTTTGCGCTTATCCTGCCGGAAACGGACAGCATCCTGGCGAAGCGCTTCGCCAGCCGACTTATCGAAGTGCTAGTCGGTGGACCTTCACTGGAATCTGTGGCTTTTTCAATCGGTGTTGCCGGGTGTCCGCATGAAGCGCAGGATCTCGCCACACTAATCAAAGCATGCGTGCAGTCAAGGCAGAAATTCGGTATCGATTAAGAAAAGGCTCTTAAGAAAAGGCTCTCTCAATTATTACTTTCGTGTCTGCATTCTCAGGCAGCGTCCCGAAAGTATGCCCCCAATCAGAGCCCAGCCGGCTGCGGACAAACAGGTCAGCTACTGCTGGCGGTGCCGAGTCGAGCAGGAGCTTTGCCTGCAAAAGAATTGCCAGATGTTCCACCAGACGTCTTGCTTCCTTCTCAGACCTGGCGGCCAAAAGTTTTTTCGCGATGCCTATTTGCTCGCCGAGCAATTTGCTGTGCTCTGCGGCGTCCTTGATTTCATCGAGTAACACTTCGGCGCATTCAGGCTCATTTTGAATCGCCCGCAATACATCCAGACAAATCACATTGCCGGAACCTTCCCAAACGGAATTGACCGGTGCTTCGCGATAAAGTCGCGGCATCACGGACTCTTCTACATAACCGTTGCCGCCTAATGTTTCCAGACACTCATACACATGAAAAGGAGCCCGCTTGCAAATCCAGTATTTGGAAACTGCCGTGGCAATCCGGCGAAACAGATCTTCTCTTCGATCGGTTGTTCCTGCATCATACGCTCTTGCAAGCCGCAGAGAAAGAGCCATCGCTGCTTCCGATTCCAATGCCAGATCGCAGAGAACATTGCGCATCAGATCATGCTCGATGAGTTGACGTTTAAAAGCCTGGCGGTATTGAGTATGGTGCAAAGCTTGAGTCAATGCCTGGCGCATCAAACCTGCGGACGAAAGCGCACAGTCCAGGCGTGTATGACTGACCATTTCGATAATCGCAGGAACGCCTCTGCCTTCCTCGCCAATGAGCCATCCATGAGCACCGGCAAACTCGATTTCCGCACTGGCATTAGATCTGTTTCCCAACTTACTCTTCAAACGCTGCAACCGTATCTGGTTGGGCTCATTCAAGTCATTAAACCTGGGAACAAGAAAGCACGAAAGACCACCCTCAGTTTGAGCAAGCATGACAAATGCATCAGACATCGGATGCGAGCAAAACCATTTGTGCCCGGTCAGCTCATATATCTCACCCGGACCCTTCTTACTTAGAGGAACTGCCTGCGTGGTATTTGCACGAACATCAGAGCCGCCCTGCTTTTCCGTCATGGCCATGCCAATTAGGATGCCCTGTTTTTTCTCCCTCGGTAAAAAACGCTGATCATATTGATTGGACATCAGCAACGATTCGAATTTCGCAAAAATATCAGGCTGTTTTTTCAGTGCGGGCACACAGGAAAATGTCATTGACACCGGACACATATGACCGGCTTCATTCTGAACCGCCAGATACATAAGAGCAGCACGAGCGACATGACTGCCCTGACGCGGCTCGAACCAGGGCAAATTGGTAAGACGATGCTCCAGCGACATGGACATCAATTGATGCCAGGCGGGATGAAACTCGACCTCGTCAATTCGATGACCGAAACGATCGTGCGTTTTCAAAACCGGCGTATTCTCGTTCGCCAGATAGCCAAGCTTTATTGTTTCTTCCCGCCCTAAAAGTTTTCCGAAAGCCGAAAGTTTTTCAACCGCCCAGTCTGCACCTTCACGCTTTACTGCTTCCTGAAGCGCAGAGTCTTTGAGAAACAGATTGTAGTCCTGCAAGGCAGGCGGCTGATTGATAACAGTGTGCGTCTCTTTCGGGGGGGCAAGCTTTTCACCGGCGACCATGCTGTAACTCCTGTCTAAGCAGGTTGACCATTTTACACTAAGAAGAGGCCGGATGATGTAGTCTAGATGACGACCCAGATTGCGGCGATAACTCATGTTTCCTCTGCGCGATTCTCAGCCTTCAGGCACCATTCCTTTCATCACCTACCTGGTGATTGCTGCCAATGTTGTCGTGTTTCTGTTCGAAGTAATGCTTGGCGACGGGGCACTCGAGCAATTTTTCAAGACTTTCGGACTGGTGCCGCTGCTTTTTCTGCAACGATTCGGACCATACGAGATCTTCACCTTGTTCAGTAGCATGTTCCTGCACGGCGGCTGGATGCACTTGATCAGCAATATGTGGGCATTATTTATTTTCGGAGACAATATCGAGGATAAGCTCGGACACTTCGGCTATATGTGGTTTTATCTGGTCTGCGGAGTGATTGCCGGACTGACACAGGTCTTCATGTCGGCAAGCAGCACGGTACCTACGGTGGGCGCATCAGGAGCCATTGCCGGAATACTGGGAGCCTATATTGTCAGCTTCCCCACGGCGCGTGTGCTGACTGCCGTTCCGATATTTATCATCATCCGCTTGATTGAAGTTCCTGCCGTGGTGTATTTGGGCTTCTGGTTCGTGTCCCAGTTTTTCACTGGATTCGCAAGCATTGCCAAGGAAACCGGAGAAGAGGGCGGCGTAGCATGGTGGGCTCACGTAGGCGGTTTTGTCGCCGGAGCGATACTTGTGAAACTGGTTGGTTTGATAAAACGAGACCGTGATCGAACATACGACTACACTGACTACTGAAAGTCGCATGCCACCAATAGCAGTGGCAATATAAACTTCGACTTAATCAGACTTCGGATTAATCCGACTTGGACTTTTTCAGACTCAAAGATTTCAACTTTCCAGACTTGCCGTTGCTTTCCGCTTTAGGCACGTCTTTGGAGTCCGTGCCGCCCTTGCTCTTCTCGGCAGGGTTTTCCACTCGCAATTTTCCAACGCGCACTCTTCGATTGGAAAGCACTTTCACGCTGTAGTTGCCCGCCACCAATTCATCGCCAGGATTGAGAGTCGCTTGAGCCCGACGCTCGATTTCCAGCTTCACATCGGCAAACTGACGATCCGACAAAAGGCGTTTTCCACCGATGTTCTCTTGCAAAAGCAAAAGCAGCTTTTCAATGGAAAGCATCGGGTCGTTGATATGCTCGTCGAACATCGTATCGAGCGAGAAGATAATCGCCTTTTGCGTGCGCTCGAGAACTTTGTTGCTGTTGCCTCGATTGAAGAGAGCTTGAACTTCAAACTTGAGCAAAATAGAAGAGGTTGTTTTGTCGAAGGAGACAGTCAGTTTGATTGGGCGCTCATCGCGCTGAGTGCAGAGACATTCGGCTTTTAGAAGACCGGCTGCAGTGTTGTGCTCGACAATCGTCCACACCCAGGCGTTTCCGCCGAAATTTTTCAGAGCTTCTTCAATCGCTTTGAAGACGGACTCTCGCTCGCCGCAAACGCGGATTGGAAAAGGATTTTCGAGAACATCATTGCGACCCAGGGCTTTCAGCGTGTAGCCGACAATCCCAACGGTGGCTGCGCCAACCAGGAAAAACGGATTCATTTCCATCTCCTTTGAGCATCGGTGCGTGGCAGGGCTGGCCTGATTGAACGATGCCGGCCCTAGTTTGGCAGATTAATCCATAGTTTGATCGGCGGCGCCGGCAGAACGTTACCTGCGCTCAGCGCAAATGGTCGAAGCGAAACTCGAAAACAGCCTTACCGATTGGGATTCGCAGAACCGCCTCATCGAACTTGTTTTCGTCATAATACAGGCATCCTTCCACACTGTTTCCCACAGCCAGAGTTGATGGTCCCAACTCACTTTCACGCACGTCAGCCGCCTGGCGCTGGGTCTGGTCGGATACGGCTTGAGCCCTTTGGTAAGCGCGTTCGCGCGCAGCGAAGTCGGGCACGCTGGTGACCATGGTCGTCATTCCGGAGACCTGGTTGTACCAGTTGTTGCCGCCGTATCCCATCGGACCTCCGTAGCCGAAATTTGCCGGCATGTAGCCCATGCCGTAATAGGGCATGAAGCCGCCGCCGCCGCTGCCGAGAATATTGGTCGTAGAAGTGGCAGTCGCCTGCGAGCCCCAAAAGCGGATCCATTTGGCTTTGCTGTTGCCCTTTTTCTCGATAGTTTGAGCCAGAGACTCGCCCGGCACCTGCTTGGCCAAGACAATTCGCGGTTTCAATACAATCAAATCAGCGCCTTGCGGCAGCACTTTGATACTCCAGTTGCCGCCATTAGTGATGCGCACTTCTGCCTTCGCGTTCTTTATCTGGTCGGCGGACTTTAAAAGCAGAGCCGCTTCTACAGTAACGTTGTTGGCTGTGATGCGCTCGCGGGTGACGCCGTCGGCGGTCTCGCGAGAGACATTGGGTGCGCCCGGCAGAAAGCGAAAGAAGACCGCGTCTTCTGCCTTCTGTGGCGCGAACGGCTTAAAGACGGAAAGCGATTCTTCCTTGATGGACAGCGCTTCGGCATACCACTTTTGCGAGTCGGCTTGATTGCCTTGCCTGTATGCAAGCGCGGCCATGCGCTCCAGTTGATTGGCGCAAGCTACACTGCGCGCTCCATGCAGTTTGGTTTGCAATTCCAAAATTTCCCGATAAAAACGCATGGATTCATCGAATGCACCCTTGTCCTCCAGCAAATGAGCAAGGTGATCCAGCCCGCCGCACAAGAAAGTGATGTCCGGCTGGCTGTCCTTCTTCCAGTAAGCAATGGCATCTCTGGCTATCTGTTCGGCCTTCACCGAATCGCCCTGGATCTGAGTCATCCATGAAAGGTCATCGTAATAACGCGCGGTCAGGTTGGGTGAAACACCTTGAGTGCGGCTTAGCAACGAACCGACGGTCTTCAGCTCTTTGGGCAGCGTTTGAAACTTGCCCTGCCACATTCTCGATTCAATTAAAGAAAGGCGCAGAGCAATTTCGGCTACGCCGCCCGAAACAGTCCTCAATCGGTCGGCTGCAAGCGCTTCGGCCCGAGCATAGTCACCCACGTTTATGGCATTATCGCTGTCGGTTGCACTGCCGCCTCCGGTTGTACCGATGTTGGAGCCATTGTTTGAGCCGGCACCAGAACTTCTCTGGAAAACCGCTTGCGAATCGGCGCCGGAAACGCCTTCCTCTATATCGGACGGGGTAATTTGCTGAGCCATGGCCTTTGTGCCAAAAGTCGAAACAGCACATATCAGCAAAAGCAAAATTATCGGACCCGACTCCACTCGTCTCATTTTCCAGACCCCTTTAGCCGTATAGCTGCTTCTTTGATTGTGCCCCGCTTGGCAACTCAGGAGCGGGAACAAGTTTCGAAAAGTCAGCATCTATAGACCTGTCATCGAAAAAGGTCGCCGGCATGAGCCCCAGAATGCACGGCAGCCGTAGCCGGAAAGCTTACTTAAAAAAGGCAGCTCATGGCGGGTATTATGAAGGCATGGAAGCAGTGAATCTGTAGAATCTCGTCACGCGGATAATGTCAATTCGATTCATGAAACGCATAAAACGACCGAGCATTCATTTTTTATTGGCCTTTCTGAGTTTCATCAGTCTGGCAATACTGCCCGCTGTTGCAAGCCCTCAATCTTGCTGCGTGAGCACACCTGCCGCTGAGCAAAGCTGCATGTGCTCGCAATCTTCGCCTTGCTGCCAGGATTCGACTCCAACCAGTCTTGCCTCAGACAACGCATCTGTCACGGTAAAGCCGATACGTCACGCCCAAGTTCCACATAACGCGGCAAACTGGATTTCAGCCTTGCTGCCTGTTGAGCTGGGCAAGACCGAGGCGACTTTCAGACGACCGGCCAGACCCGTCGATGCGAATAACAAGAGGTACCTCAGGCTGAGGGTTCTCCTGATTTAAAGATTAGAAAGCCTTACCGGTTCTCAGTCTTTAAATCATTCAATAAGGAGAATAGCGATGAAAAGCTTGTATTTGACCGCTGCTTTTGCGGTAGCCTTGGCAATGTTCTCACCTGCCACAGCATTCGCCGCCGACACTAATTCGTCGAAGATTGCCGAAGCAGGTGCGCACGCCAATTGCGCTACTGAGTGCAACAAGTGTGCTGAGCGCTGCGAAAAAGCGCTTGCCCACCTGGAAAAGAAGGGTGCCAGCGCTGAAACCCTCAATGTCGTCAAAGATTGCATCACTCTTTGCAAAACGAGCGCCGATCTCAAATCTCGGGGTTCGAGTCTATCGGCAAAACTAGCTTCGGCCTGCGCCGAGGCGTGCAAGAGATGTGCCACTGTCTGTGCCGACACGAAGGACGAAGCCCTTAAAGATTGCGTCGAACAGTGCAACATCTGCGCCGACGCCTGCACTAACACAGTGAAAGCAGCCGGTGGAAAGGACTGCTGCAAATAGCAGATAGACCGCTGGTCAAGAGTTCGCAGGGCCGCCGAGAAATCGGCGGCCTTTGCGTTTCTGGTGTTTCCTGAGAAAAAGGCGCCACCATCTGTAGTTTCATTTCTCAGATACGGACCGTTTCCGAGCGGCTCTCAATATGAGCCCGAACTCAGGCGGGCTGAAGGTTTTCAACGTTAGACCCGGCTCACGTGCTTAACATTTCCACTTACACATCTTTGCCGACTCGCCTGGCACGCCGGTTTCCGAAAGCGTCCTCAAATCAAGCATCCAGAGAGATCGCAGTAATTGAAAAGAAGGAATTCGGCAATCTTGAAAATCCTCGTATTCCTACCCTTACGCAACGATTGAACTAAATGTTTAATAAGCTCTGTTGACATCCAATTAAAGAACGCTAAATTCATGGTTGAATCCGATACGCCGAGCCCACAGCCTGTTCAACAGGCCATCCCGACCATTCGGCAGCTCGCTCTTCGCAGCAAGGAAAACCTGATGGCGATTTCTTTTTCTCAAAGACCTAAGACACCCATGCGCACATATGTCGTGAGCGGAGCGCTCATGAGCGCACTGGGCATCAGTCTGGGCTTTGGCGTTTATCTGATGTTCCACCCCGATCGCTCGGAATACGAAGCGCATGGGCTTGAAGGACAACCTTCCGTCGAGCACGATCAAGTTTTGATATCCGGACTCAAGAAAGTAGTGCCGATGCATAATGCTCCGGCCGGACATAATCCAACTTTCGGTCAGCCCAGAGTTATTGAGATGGCCCGCCCGCGGCATCAGCACATGAACACGCATGTACCGCAGCATGTTCCGCCTCCGATTATCAATCAAGCGCCGGTAGCGCCTATCCACACTTACTCTCCGGCAGTTCCGCATCATCCCGCGCACGCGCCTGGCGCCGCCGGAGCGGCTGAGTCCTTCCATCCAATGCCGGTTGCGACAACTGTTCCTATTTACGAGCCGCAGCGTCCGATGCCTGTCCATGCGTATGCCGGCGCTCCCGAGCATCATCCGATGGCTTGGCCGTACCAGCAATCTCAAGCCTACAGAGCCGGCAAAGACAGCCGCCTGCAAATGGTTACGAACCGCTAGCCTTCGCAGTTTGTTTGCAGCAAGACAAACAGCTATTGTTTGCCGAATCGTAGAACCGGCAACCATATACGGTGGCAGGCAGCCGTTTGCGGACTCTCATCAAAAGTGAGCCTGCCTCCTGGAGGCAACCGATAAGCCACGCCGGACCCAACACATGAGGGGAATTCCGGACGCGGCGAACGGCTCAATATCAGGCACTATAGGCGAATTGGATTAAGCGGTGCTAAAGTAGTTTTAGGAGGTCCCGATTATGAGGGAGGTCATAGGGTTCTAATGCCATATTTTACGAACACAGACGAGCTCTATTCTGTGATGGAGAGGCTGTGGACATACATCAAATCCGAAGAAGAGATCTGCGGAAAATTACTAACTTCAAAACTTGTGGTCCGTTTCAAATACAAAGATCCAGATGGAGTGCTCACTATCGATGGAAGTGACGGGCAAGAATTGCGCTTTCACTTCGGTGAGTGCGAGATTCAGCCGGATGTAGAAATGACCATGAAATCAGACGTGGCCCACAATTTCTGGCTGGGCAAAGAACCGCCGGCGGTGGCACTGCTGCAGGGGCGAATAGTGAGCAAAGGTCCTGTCCATAAGGCACTGGCCCTCTTGCCCGTCATCAAGCCGACATTCAAAATCTACCCTTCGATTTACGAAGACAAATCCAGCAAATCGGCCTGAGCGCGATCGCATTGCGCAAAAATCGTCTCAGTTCTCTATCTAACCGGGATCGGCCCATTTAGGGCAGACTTGCTTGATTTGCTCAAGCAAAACTACGACTTCTTCCCCTTCGGGCGTCAGAGTGTACTCCACTCTTGGTGGCACTTCTCGAAAGGTTTCTCTTGTGACAAGGCCGAGCTTCTGCAGTTTGCGCAGACGCTCGGTAAGAGTCTTTGCAGACAAGCCGGGCAATGACCGCATCAAGTGCGTAGTGCGTCTGGTGCCGCCAGAGAGCTGTATCAAAATGGCAGTGGTCCATCTGGGACTGAGTGAGTTGAGGCCACTCTCAACTAGCTGTGCGTCCTGGGGCTTGAGTGTTGTGCCGGTCATAGGATTTCCGTGATACCTAAACGGCTTCTATTACACCACTTTGAAAAGCGGTTTGCCTCGCCCGTTGGCCTGATTTTTATAAGCGTTGAAATCTAAATTTCGAAAGCGTTGAAATCTAATTTAGAAGGTCTCTCAATTCGAAGAGATCTTTGCTGTTGCGCAGCTTTTTGAACGCTTTTGTCTCAATCTGCCGCACGCGCTCACGGCTCATTCCCATGCGCTGTCCGCATTGCTCGAGGCTGAGCGGCTGCCCATCCTTGAGTCCGTAACGCAGCTCCACGAGCGACCTTTCATTGGTACTCAAATGATTGAGCAATCCGGCCACTTGTCGCGAAACCAGTTGTGCGCTTACGCTTTTGTCCGGTTCCTCTCCCGCTTCGTCAGGAATCATTTCCGAAAGTGAAGTGTCCATGTCTTCGCCGACCTTGAGATCAAGCGAGACGAGGGTTTTGTCCGCCGTCAGAGCAGTTTGCACCTTCTCCTTTTCCAGTCCGGACAGCTCTGCAATCTCATCGATGGAAGGCAAGCGTCCATGCTGGTCGAAGAAGATCTTGGTAGTCTTTCTAACAAGACTCCTGGTTTCGATCATGTGGACCGGAACCCTTATGGTGCGCGACTTATCGGCAAGCGCCCTGGTAATGGCTTGCCTTATCCACCAGGTCGCATAAGTCGAAAACTTGAAACCCTTCTCGGCATCAAACTTTTCAGCGGCTCTAATTAAGCCGACGCTGCCTTCCTGAATAAGATCCTCGAAACACATGCCACGATTTCGATAGCGCTTGGCGATGCTGACTACAAGTCTCAAATTGGCTCTCACCAACTCGTTTTTGGCATCTTTGTCACCGGCTTTCAACCGGCGGGCCAAGTCAATTTCCTCAGAACCCTTGAGCAGCTTGTGTCGTCCAATTTCTTTCAAATAGAAAGAAAGCGCATTGGCATCGCCCTTTTCTACATATGTAGCTTCTGCAGCTTCCGTGCCTTCTTGACCGTCCAGGCCGGAGGAATCGCTGCCAGATTCTTCCGGATCCCAGCCAAAATCCTCAAAGGCGGGTGAGTCGGCTTCCAGCGGGAAAGCGTATTCATCGCTTCCCTTAGGGCCCGACATACCGGAGCGTTTGCCTCTGCCCTTTGCAGTATTTAGTTTTGGTCTTGGTTGAAGGCTAGATTTGTTCATATCAAATACTTATCGAGTAAGCTTTTTGGGTCACCTGATGCCCGTTCGCGACACTGTCGCCGCTGCGGGGCACGAATTTCATTCCATTAGCAATATACCCAGCATGACGTATGGTGCCATACATACGTTCCTGCCTTAATCAAATTGTAAAGGTTGTCAGCCGATGGAATTAGCTTTGGGCAAAAATGCCCGACGATAGGTAACTAACCACCCGATCGAGTGACGCGCAACAGATCACTCTTAAGGATAATAGGGATTAGAAGATATCAAGACGGCACTGACAGGCTCCAATCAGGGGTAAATTTTTACCTTTCAAAGAGGAAATGAGGGCTCTCATCCTTTAGGATGATTCACAAGACGATGTACAACCTACTCATTCACTAGCCTCCTTTTTATTGGTTAGCAACAAATGGATACTAATGGGCATGAAGCCTGTAATTTCTAGACCACGAATGGAACACATTGAAAGCAACTCTAATCAGATCAAAGTGGTAATCGTTGAAGACCATCTTTTGACCAGGATAGGGCTGAAAACGGTTTTGGAAAGGACGGAAGACATCCGCGTCATCGGTGAGGCGGAGAATGGTGCGATCGCCGTCGAGCTGATTCGCCAACTGAAGCCGGACGTCGTTCTTATGGATGTCGGAATGCCGATTTTAGACGGCATCGAAGCAGCCCGGCAGATTTGCCGGGAAAACCCGGCCCAGCGCATCATCATGCTCACCTCTCACGACGGAGAAGAAGACGTGTGTGCCGCACTTTCCGCCGGCGCCGGCGGTTACTGCCTGAAAGATGTAGCGCCTGAGCGCCTTTTTACTGCCGTGCGCAGCATTTACGCCGGCGACGTCTGGCTGGACTCGGCAATCGCGCACAAAGTAATCGGTCAATACGCACATGCGAAAAACGATCGGATCAATAAAGTCGCATCCGAAAATGACTCACAGGATGCTGGCCATGACTCGCAACTCGACACGCTGCCGAGTTTGCCGGAGCCACTCTCGAATCGCGAAATGGAAGTGCTGCGGCTGTTGGTCGAAGGGCACTCCAATCAACAGATTGCCAATCAGCTCGTTATTTCGCTGGCCACGGCCAAAACACATGTTCGCAATATATTGAACAAACTGTCCGTAGACGATCGCACACAGGCGGCAGTGCAAGCCATGCGCCGCGGGCTCGTTTGAAAAACCGGCAAGATAATCAGCCCAATTCGTGTTGTGCAGCATCGTAAAGATAGCGTCAAATTGACGCAATTTCGCGCCATCTTGCGATACAACAATTAGTGTTGGATGTGGCGGGAGACAGAGCGTGAAAGTACTTATTGCAGTTGACGATTCGCGTTATTCAGAGGCCGTGGTGGAAAGCGCCGCCAAAAGAAATTGGCCGGATAAGACGCAATTTTTGATTCTTACCGTTCTCGAGCCGCTTGCAATCGAATGCGGGGAGCAAGCGGAGATGCGCGCTCTTATCGAAGAAGGAACTGAGAAGCGCCGGCAGACAGCTAAAGACCTGCTGGAGAAAGTGACGAAAAAGCTTCAGAATAAAACGACTTCGGGCGCGCAAAAAATCGGATTCGCAATCAAAGAAGGCTCGCCCAAAAAAGAAATAGTCGACAGTGCCATCGAATTTGGTGCCGACAGAATTCTCATCGGTGCACAAGGGCATGGAACCTGCGAACACAATATGCTGGGCGAGGTATCACGGGTAGTGGCAGCCACGGCGCCCTGCTCGGTGGAAATCATCCGTCAGCCGGTTCTGAAATAGAATTTGCTGCTCAAAAAGTTATCTATGCGCCGCGCGATTGGGTTTCGCCGCCGGCTTTCTTGCTGGGCAGAGGAATTACCAACACGCAGCAGGGGGCGTTCGAAACGACCGACTGAAAGACGTTTCCAACCATCAAATCACTGACGCTGCGGCGATGAGATCCCATAACAATCAGCGACACTTTCAGATCATTGGCGCGCTGTAAAATCTCTTCTTTCGGCAATCCTTCAACAACTTCCATCGTTATTTCGGCGTTGTTCTGAACGCTGTCAATGGCGTTTTTCACCTGCTCAACCAGCAAGTGCCCGGCTTTCACTCTTTCCTTGGCAATGTTTTCCAGAAGAGGCCCGGGCAAAACACTCATGAAACTTCCGACCTTAACAGGCGTGGCAACGTGCAGGATGTGAAATTTACTGTCGGCCGGCCATGGATAGGCTGCCATGTAAGTGCTCATTGCACCCAAAAACTGCTCGTCTTCGACGGCAACCAAAACTTTCATCGAAGCGCGACCCGTTTCCTTTATTGAATCAGTGTTGTCCGGTCCTGTCCGGTCCAATCAGGTCCAACCATATTAGCTCATATCAGCACGACACTGAGACAAGCATAGACGAATCCGGTATATTTAAAAGCTAGTGCCGTCGGCTCTCATCGAGCCGACCGGGGCGCAGTTTGGAGTCTTCAAGGAGCTGACAAGGCATGGAAAAACTGGCCGCCACTTTGCCGAAGGCAGAACTGCACCTTCACATCGAAGGCACATTCGAGCCGGAGCTCATCTTTTCAATTGCCGAGCGCAACAAGATAAAAATGCCGTTTGCATCCGTGGAAGCGCTGAAAGCCGCATATGAATTTCAGGACCTGCAATCATTTCTCGACCTTTACTATGCAGGAATGAATGTCCTGCAAACAGAACAAGACTTTCATGATCTGGCAGCAGCCTACTTCGAAAAAGCACACACGCAAAATGTCGTTCACGCAGAAATATTTTTTGATCCTCAAGCGCACACGGCTCGCGGAGTTCCATTCGATGTCGTCATAGAAGGACTTTCCAAAGCCGCAGATGAGAGCAAGCAAAAATTCGGCATCACCAGCAAACTGATCATGTGCTTCTTGCGCGATCAAAGTGCTGAATCAGCTATGGAAACGCTCGACACTGCTCTCAAGTACGGCGAGCGCATAGTTGCTGTCGGGCTTGATTCTGCCGAGGTAGGCAATCCGCCTAAAAAATTCCAGCAAGTTTTCGACAAGGCACGCGCCAATGGCTGGCTGACAGTCGCGCACGCGGGCGAAGAAGGACCACCCGAATATGTCTGGGAAGCGATCAATCTGCTTAAGGTAAAACGCATCGATCACGGCGTCAGAAGCCTTGAAGATCCGGAATTGACCAATCACATCATAGATGAGCAAATGCCGCTCACTGTCTGCCCTCTCTCCAACGTGAGATTGAAAGTTTTTTCCCATCTGAAACAGCATAATTTGAAAAAAATGCTGGAGTTGGGAGTGAGAGCCACCATCAATTCCGACGATCCTGCTTATTTCGGCGGCTATGTCGGCGACAATTTCACAGCAGCGCAAAGCGCACTGGAGTTGAATCAAGACGAACTCGAACAATTGGCGCGCAACTCATTTCATGCATCATTCTTGACCCACAGTGAAAGAGAAAAATACTTATCAATGGTTGATGATGCAGTGAAACACTGGCAAAATTTGCTGAAGCACGATTGCTGCAATCACGAATAATCGACAAGGATACTGACGCACAAAGGATAATCCGGCGAACATGGGCGAAGAAAATCCGGTTTTTCGAGCAGGTAGCAGCGTGAAATGTCGTGTTTGCACGCCGGAGCCGGGCGGCTACGCGGTAAAACTAGTTCCCAGCGGTATCGACGGGTTTCTTCCCTGCCAAGAAGAGCTCAACGAAGGACAAATAGTGCCGGCAACATTTGTCTGCATGAATCAAGACCAGGCTTTGATGACGTTCGCATTCCGTATAGGCACGACAGAACGCGTGCAAATGGGTTTGCCGAGCGAGCCCGAGACTGCCTTTGCTGTGTGGGCCGATTCGCATCCGCGCACTTACAAAATTCGAAGAGCAATCGACATCGTTATGCCTCCACTCAGCCAGACTTCGCTGTCTCCGCTGCGTTCTGGCGATTATGACATCGGTAAATTGATAACCGATCTGGAAGAAGGCCAGCTCACCGGATGCGTCAAAATGGTTTGCGACGAGCGCCTTTCGCGGGGTGCTCTGATTTTGTTCAGGGGTCGAGCGGTGGGATGCATCTATGGCAAAAAACCGATGGTTGAGCCATATCCAATCGAATCGGCCATACAAATGCTTTTGCTTGACAGCTTTCTGCCTGAAACAAAACTGACTGTTTATGACCTTCCGGATGAAGTCATTCTTTCCATGTCCGCGATGTTCCTCGGTGTGCCGGTCCTTGAGAAGGATATTGCCGACAAGAAGAAGCTCGAAGATTTGACTAATTCGCTAAAGAAAGATACGGCCATACTCACCGCCACCGCCGCCAATGAGATGTGCCTGGCTTTTCTGCACGAAGGCAGTGTCTTCGGCTCATTCCATGTAGACAATCAGCATTTTTCCGACAAAGGCGACAATTTCGATGCGGTCATGGACAAAGCTGATGACAGCAAGGTTGAAATTTCACTGCTTCCCCGAGAAATGACAACCGACAAAGTCCTTT
>JADYYD010000113.1 GCA_020853845.1 Candidatus Melainabacteria bacterium | reverse complement strand
TGTCTCAAACTGTTGTCAAGCTCAATAGGTATTTTGCAAGTTTTCTTCAAATCGAAGAAAGTTTAATCAACCAACGCATATCTTTTCGATGTCGCGGCGTGGTGGCGCGGGTGGTATTACCAGGTTGCTTTGGATTTGGCCTCGACCATAAATGACGAATTTTTACCCGGTCATAACCTTCAAAAAGCCGCATGTAAAGCGGCTTTCGAGAAACTGCAAAAGCAGGTTTTCAGTGTGGTATCAAACCTGGTGAGGGAGGTGTCTGAGGTAAATGCATTTTTCTCGCGCAACCCCCCGCGGTATCAGTGCAAAATGAAAAGCCGAGGGAAATTTCCCCCGGCCTCATTCAATGTCTAAACGTCTAGATCACTAGTTCGTTTTAGCGCTTGCGACCTTTCGATGCTTTGCTGGTCTTCTTAGCAGCCTTTGCCGCCGGCTTGGAAGTTTTGGTTTGCGAAGCATAGGCTTTCTGGCGCATGTTGCCGTTGACGATATCCTTCAGCTCTTGTCCGGCTCTGAAAGCAGGAACGCGGCTTGATGGAATACGCAAAGGGGCGAGAGTTCTGGGGTTGCGACCAGTTCTGGCTTGACGGTTGCGTCTTTCAAACGTACCGAAGCCTACCAGCGTTACCTTTTCGCCTTTGCTGATAGCACCGGTAATGGTGTGCAGGAAAGTGGAAATAGTCTCGCTGACGATGGTCTTGGGTTGTCCGGTAAGCTCAGCAATTTCGCTTATCAGCTCAGCACGGTTCATTCGATATCCTCCTTAAATGAAAAACCCAGTCTTTGATTCCAAGCTGCGGATGTTATCACCCGTTAATACGTAAAACAAGCGCAAGAGAGCCAAAATCTTAGCCGGGCGGACGATCCGGCACTGCCCTCAATACCCCAAAAGCTTCACCGAATAAAGATTTGCAGATTCCTCGCCAGAGCTGATTTTTTATCTTTGCCCCAGATTCCGGTCGAATATATACGCCGCTTGGAGGCGAATTTATAGATAGGGTGTCGGTGAGCCGCCAACCAGTTAAGATAAGACAAGAAGAGTTATCGATATATGGTTCACTCGCACTTCGCATATCAGCCCACATTGCGCCAGTTGCTCGGTTCTGAGGCGTTCGCCGAAGCACAGGTGCTTTGCGCTGAAGATAAGCTGGACGCGGCAGTGACGCAGGTTATCTCGAACCTTTCCTCGCCTTTTCGCTCGGGAAGCTTGCTGGTCAATAAGATCGAGGCTTTTGACGGCAAAGAAATGAAGAATGTCATCGAGCTTTCTGCGCTTGTTGTGATCAAACCGCTCAGCGATCCATCGATTCGCCCGGCCAGCGTGTCGCGCGGGCAGCGTGGTGCAGAGCCTGTTGCCAAGCTGGTCGTGCCGTCTCTTGCTCCGGCAGTCAATTATGAATTGGCGCTCGAGGAGCTGCGCAGAATTTGCCAGGAAGTCGATATTCCCCTCATCAGCTTGCCCGGATTCGGCGACCCTGCCCAGATTTCGGACGAGGTGCGATTTGCCTTTCTGCGCCAGTTGAAATTGAACAGCACTCGCCTGCATGCATTTTTGATGAATCTGGTCGTTGAAGAGGGTCTAGAAGGACTGGTCGAAGAAGTTTCAAACCAGCTCAATCGCCCGCTCAGTATCGAATCCGCGCAATTCTCGCTGATGGCGTCAAAGAATATGGGTGGAACACCTGCCGGACAACAGCGCAGCGTCGCCGACGAGGTTTTCAAAACTGTTCGCAAGCAGCTCAAAGCCGGCGACAACAACGACGGCAAAGACTGGATCATTCCCACTCTCAAGGTCGGTCGCAGGCTGGTGGCGCCGATAATGCTGGGCGAGAACATCGTCGGCTATATCTCTTCTATGGTCCGCCCTAACGATGATACCGAGGCGATCGCCGAGCTTTTGCGACCGGCGGCGCTGGCGGCGATGATCGAGTTTCACCAGAATCGCCAGACCGGTCCGATGTTCGCGGCGACGCAGAAAAACCTGCTCAAAGACTTGCTTCTAGGTGCCTCGCTGGCTGCCTCAGATCAGGAGCGTTTGGAACAGCACTATGGTTTTGACCTGGCGGACGGCATTCTTGTATTCGCCGCCAGCGCCTTGAACGCGCAGGGACAGCCTCTTGCCCTGGATGCGCTGGCTGAGAGTTTTGGCATCGTCACCGAAATCGAAGGCACGGCCACGGTTGTCGTGCCCTATCTTTCCAAGTCGGGCAAAACCTGGCAGCAGGTCGCCGAAGAATTGAAGAAGGCCTTGAAAGAACTGGTCAAGCAAAAGCCGGGCGGCGCCGACGCCAAGATTCAAATCGGTGCCGGGCGCATGGCGGAGACGGCGCTGGACCTCGCCGACAGTTACAGAGAAGCCCGACAGGCGCTCATTGTCGGGTCCATGATGCATGTAGACAAGGAGTTCGTTCTCGGTTACGGCGATCTGGGCGTGAAGCGTTTGCTCTACTTGATGATCGATCATCCGGAGCTGGAAAGGTTTTGCGAGGAAATCATCGAGCCTCTGGAAAGCTATGACGAGGAATGGGAAAGCGAGCTGGTGCCCAGTCTTCGCGTTTACCTGGCGGAAGGTGCCAACCTCAATTCCGCCGCCCGAGCCCTTTTTATCCACCGGCATACGCTGCGCTATCGACTCGAGCAAATTGCCGAAATTCTCAAAGTTGATATCGACTCGCAGGAAGTCTTGCTAAACTTGCAGATCGCTTTTCAAATTCGCGACATGATGGGCGACAGCACAGGAAAATGAGGGGATGAGCGGCAAGGCCATCCAGGCAATCGAGATTTCCAAGCGCTTCGGCACCACCCAGGCGGTGCGCACGCTTAATCTCGATGTGGAAGAAAGCGAATTTTTCAGTCTGCTCGGACCATCCGGTTGCGGCAAAACAACGTTGCTCAGAATGATCGCGGGGTTTGAAACACCGTCGACAGGACAGCTCTTTGTGGGCGGCAAGAATGTTTTGGGTGTTCCCCCGCATAAGCGCCCGGTCAATATGGTTTTTCAGAGCTATGCACTGTTTCCGCACCTGACCGTGTTCGACAATGTGGCATTCGGTTTGAAATCGGGTAAGAAAATCGCGCCTTCCGAGGTAACCACACGAGTGGGTGAGGCACTGAATCTGGTGCGTCTCGCTCATCTTTCCGAGCGTTTTCCGGCGCAACTTTCCGGCGGGCAGCAGCAGCGTGTTGCCCTGGCGAGGGCAATTGTAAATCGACCAATGGTGCTGCTTTTGGATGAACCTCTATCGGCGCTCGATCCGCAGATAAGAGAAGAAATGCAGAGCGAACTGGCCAGGCTGCAGCGCGAGCTTAATATGACATTCGTGATGGTCACTCACGATCAGGGCGAAGCACTGGCGCTTTCCAGCCGCATTGCTGTTTTTTACAACGGCAATCTGGAACAAGTGGGCACACCTAGAGACGTTTATGAACGCCCGTCCACCGCATTCGTGGCGCGTTTCATCGGCAACACGAATTTGATCGAAGGCACTTTGGTGGCGTCTGAGAGCGGTTCGGCAAAAGTGAAGCTGAATAATCAGAAAGAAGTGACGATTGGCAATGGCACCGTTAATGGTGCATCGCCCGGCGGCAAAGTGCTGTTGTCCGTCAAGCCGCAAGCCCTGACGATAAGCGCAAACGAGACAGAATACAGCGGTCTGAAATCGAAGATCATGAATCGCAGTTATCTGGGTGCTTCGACCGAGTATCTGGTTCGCTGTAAATTAGGTCACGAAATGGATTTGCGGGTGGCTCATGTGACAGGACAAAATCAGGTGTTTGACGTTGGGCAGGACGTCTTCATCGATGTCGACTGGAACAATTGCACGATACTGAAAGACAATGGCGTGCAGGAAGAATTGGAAAAGAAGGTGGCGGAAGAAACCGGCGCCGTTGTGGGCGAAAGCAGGGGAGACTGATTTGAGCCTCTCCAGGCGGACATTCCTGCGTGGCATGACGGGCGCATTGCTTGTCCCGGCGCTGTCCGGCTGCGCAGGGCAAGAGCGCGAGAACGGCGGCAATTCGCTGAATATATACAGTTGGGCGGACTACCTGCATCCGGACACTATTCCTGAGTTCGAAAAACGCACTGCCACGCGGGTCGTCTATGACACATTCGCATCGAATGAAGCACTGCTCGCCAAGCTGCAGGCCGGCGCTTGCGACTACGACATCGTCGTGCCGACCGGTTATATGCTGCGCCAGCTTGTCAAACTCGGCTTGCTTCAAGAGCTTGATCACGAGAAAATCCCCAATTTGAAGAACGTCATGAAACGCTTTCAGAATCCGGCGCATGATCCGGGGCTGAAATATTCCGTGCCGTACACATGGGGAACGACTGGTATCGGATACAATACCGCCGCCATGCAGAGAATTCTTACTCCTTCGAGCACCGACATGGCAATCGGTTTTCTGACCGAACTGAAAACGCCGGCAGATTGGGATGTTTACTGGGATGAGCGCTTGCGCGGGCGCATTACGCTTTTGGATGACTCCAGAGAAACAATCGGGTTTGCGCTCAAGCGCCGCGGGCATTCGTTCAACACGACAGATGAGTCCGTAATTCGCAAAGCGACGAATGATTTGAAGGAGCAAAAGCCTCTGACGATGTGTTACTCATCGGATCAGGTGATAACTCAGTTGGTCAGCGGAGATTGCTGGCTGGCGCTTGTTTACAGTGGCGATGCCTATCAGGCCAGGCGAGAAAATCCCGATATCAGCTATGCGATTCCCGTAAGCGGCTGTTCCATTTGGATGGACAGTCTGTGCATACCGAAAAGCGCGCCTCACCCTGAAAAAGCATACGAGTGGATCAACTACATTTTGGAGCCGGGGGTCGGCGCGGGAATCGCCAACTTTACCCGCTACGCTACGCCGAATGCTCTGGCCATGCCGTTGGTGAAAGACGAGTTGCGCCAGGACAAAGTCTTGTATCCCAACGAAAGTGTTCTTTCCCGGTGCGAAGAAATCGGAGATGTAGGCAAAGCCGTCTTCATTTACGATCGCATGTGGACGGAATTGAAGTGTTCGTAGCTTTGTAAAACAACAGAGCGGCGCAATCGCACCGCTCCGTAAGATCTTTGAATTTTGTGGCTCAAAGAGCTGGGTTTAGCCTTTGCCAACCATTTTCTTGGCGCCGTTGCCCATTGCCTTGAGGCCTTTGCCCATGGCTTTGAAAGGCCAAACGATGGCATTGCCGACTTTCTTGCCGGCTTCTTTGATTTTGCTATCTTCTGCTTGCGCAGCAGTAGCGGTAAAACTGCAAATGGCGATCATCAGACCGACTGCCAAACTCTTCTTCATGGGATACTCCTTAACTGTTCCTGCGCGTTTGGAACGTGACTTGTCACGTTGCTCTTTATAGCATAACTGAGGGATGCTGTGCCCTGTGCAACGCTCAGATATTAGCGTGCATGAGCCTATGTTCAGAGATTTTGCACCCCGATAACATTGCCGTTATATATCGCGGGAATCAAGTCCTGTCTTGTACTGCGGGCTTGTATGCGTCGAGTATGCGTTTTGCTTCATCTTCCAGGTCCTTGCCTTTGTCGCCCTCTCGGGTTTCTTTGAGCAAGTCCGCATATGCAGTCAGAGTCTGTGCAAGCAGCGGCGGATAGGAGGCGTGACGCCGTATCGAAAGTGCAAGCTTGTAAAGATTCCCTGCTTCTTCGAATCTTTTTTCACGGTGCAATAGTTTAGCCAGCGAATGAGCCGTGGTCGCAACTGAAGCATGCTGGTCGCCAAGCACGCTCTGGCGCAGTACCAAAGCCTTCTTATAGATATGTTCGGCTTCGCCGTACATGCCTTGCGCAGCGTAGAGATCTGCCAGCAAGTGCAGGCTCTGGCTGACGAAGGGGTGATACGGCCACAATTCCCAGGTTTCGCTCAGGAGCGCATATCGAAAAAGAATTTGCGCATCTTCAAGCCGTCCTTGTCTGTAATGTTGGCGCGACAGAAAGAAGAGGCTGTGCGCGATATCCTGGAAGCTTTCCAGATACTCGAGTCGCGGTGCGGCTTTCATTTGCCTTTCGCACTCGCTGAAAAACTGCTCAGCTTGGGCGTCTTTACCGGCATGTTTGTGTATGAGAGCCAGCCCCATCAGGCAAAAAGATGCATATTCATGATCTCGGCCCAGCACATCGGTGTAAATCTTAAGCGAATCATTGACGAGGTTCTCTGCATCGGGCAGCCTTCCCCAGGCGAAATACAAACCGGCCAGGTAATTCTTTTGGGTCGCTAAATCAAGTATTTTGTCTGGCTCGAAATTTTGCGTTATAGATATGGTTCTTTTGTAGACCTGCTCTGCTTCTTTGAACTTTTCTTGAATTCTGTAGAGGACGGCGAGATTATGCAGTCGTGGTACCAGATGCGGTGAGTCTTCGCCTTCGTTTTTCTCGGTTATCGAAATCGCGCGCGAATAACATTCTTCCGCTTCATCATAGTTGCCGGCGCTGTGACATGAGTAGGCGAGTTGATCGATGAACGGGACCAAGCCCCGATCGTTGCTGCCCAGGCGGGTTTCAGCATCAACCAGCGCGTTTCTGGATTCTCTTTCATTCAGTGCTTGCATATTTCCCTGTTGCGTCTGTGCCACCATATATGGGGCGCTGGCGCTTACGTATGTGCGACTACAAATCGGCTTCCGGAGTCCAGGGTTTTCAATTCGACAACTTCCCAGCCGGTAAGCAGCTCCCTTATTTCCTCATCCGGGAAATAGCGCAGCATCATGCCCTTTCGCGACTTGTCCGTGTACACCTGCGTGCCGTCTTCCAGTTTGTAATACTCACCGGGGCCGGTGCCGACTTTATCGAAACAGCCGATGAAAGTGCCACCCGGTTTGACTGCAGATTTGAGCCGTGACATGGCTACTAGCGCTAGGGACAGCGGCAGGTGCTCGATAATCGAATTGGCGACTACGGCGTCGAAAGAATTGTCCGCATAGGGCAAGTCACCCAGGTCGCCGGCATCAAATTTGATGTTAAGGCCTTCCATTTCCGCCCATTGGCGGCCCAGATCCAGCGCGTGACCCGCCACATCTATGCCTGTTACTTTGAAACCTTCTCTTGCCAAAAACACAGACAGCCAGCCGCTGCCGCAGCCCAGATCAAGAATCCGCTCTGCCGATGCCGCTTTCAGTCGCTCGGGAATCCAGGGCAGATATTCGAGCTCCGGCATCTTCGTATAGGGCTTGGTGCACATGCCCCAGGCTTGATGCCAAAATTGAAGATTTTCGCGATAAACGTCAGAGGCGCGCAGTTTGTTCGCCTTATCGGGCGCTTCATTCATTGCTTCGTTGATCGCTGTTTTATCTGCTGTCATGCGGCGTTTGTGCAAATAGGTCGCTCAAGAAACCTGTGATCCTAACATGTAAGCTCGCAAGGGAGGGCACTTCCGGTTGCGATTGATAAATTCCGGCAAGATTAATCTGATACTGATATGGGTATTAGTAATATTGGCGGGGGTGTGAGTCTCTTAGGGACGAAACCCCTATTGGCAAATGGTGGGCGACGATGGCGGAGCCTGGCTATTCAAAACTTCAAATGATGCTGGTTCAGCAGGCTGGGCCCAACGCTCTGCCGCTTAGCATCCTTTCGCCTGCCGAATTTTTGCCCTTTATTCGCGATGTCGAGCAATTCGCTGTAACTCAAAAGCTCGCCCCCGTGCTGGTTTACTGGTCGCGCCGTTCGGCCGCCTGGCTCCTTCCCACCGGACCCAGGTTTAAAGAGCTGATGCGCGACGCCTTTTGCGTTTCCATTTTTTCCGAAGACCGCCAGGAACCGCCTGACGAATGGTGTTTCCTTATTGAAAGCCGCGGACTTTGTTTGATTCTGTACGCCCAGCAGGCTATGGAATCGCCAATGGGTGAAAAGTATCAGTGCTCCGGTTCAATGAATCCGCAAGTTGTTCGCCAGGCCTTCAACTTGCTCTTGCCTGCCTGGCAGGCTGTTGAGCTGGGCGAGAGCAACCGGCTCGAAGACGCCCGCATCAATTTAGGACCTTGCGGCACCGCCAACGATTTCGTCGACAAGATTCGCAATCTGTGGCCGGTCGTAAAATCGCCCATTCAGCAAAATCTCATTCTCAAGCCCACCGAAATTCCGCAGCAGCCGCCGATCATTGTCGATCACGGCAAAGTCAGCCCGATCGCCATGGAAGCCAGCGGCTTCAGCGGCGCCGGCGCAGTAGTGGCGCCTCCTCGTCCGCTGCCCATGCAGCCGGCTCAGGCGGGCGCACCACCGGTGGTGTCAGCGGTCGGCACGGGCGGTGAGGGACCGATCGATCCGCACAGTCAAAAATCGCAGCAGGTGAGGACACAGCCTTTGCCCAAACCTTCCGCATTCGAGCTTCCTAAGCCGAAGCAGCTCAAAGATCAGGATTACCTCAATGCTGCCGAGTCCGAGTTCGAAACCACAGGCGATCTTACGGAGAAGCTTTCGATTGGACCGGATGGCCAACCCCTGCCTCCTCGCCCATCCGCGCTCAGAGGTCTCAGGCAAACGCTTGCCGATGAAAATCAGGCGGCACAAGAAGATGTAATCATCCCCGTCCCGGCGCAGGCGATCATCAGTGACATTATCGGCCAGTTGCGTCATTCCAGCGATCTCACATCCATTCTCCAGTATGCGATCGAAACGCTCACTCAAGTTGTACAGGCGGAAAGAGGGCTGATCTGGCAGGTCGTCGGCGACCAGCTCGCCGTAACTAATGAATTCGCAACCAGCGGTCATACCTGTTTTGTAGGCAACCAGCTCGGCTCGCAAGAATCGACTGCCATCGTTCTCGAGTTTCTCTCGCGCTTCCCTGATGAGTCGGGCGCGGGCGTTATCAGCATTCCAGACACATCGCACGATACTAATTTGCACAAAATGTCGCCGACACTCTCCTCGCTTATTGAATTGGGCGAAGTGAGAGGACGGCTCATGGTTCAGTTGAGATCAAGGGGCATCTTCTCCGGATTTCTGGAATTGCAACAGTGCAGCGGCCCGCGCGAGTGGAGCCGTCATGATGCAGTAATTTTGCAAAGCGTTGCCGAAATGCTTTCGGTCGTAGTTCAACAATCTTTCGACCAAAGCAAAATCGAGATGGACGCACGCGAAATGAAACTGATCAACGAGATCGCGAGCTTGTTCCGCGATTCTCGAGGACAGTCGACAGAAGAGTCGCTGGTCAAATCAGTTATGCTCGTCGCCGAGCACATGGGCTTTACCCATTCGCAGATCTATTTGTACGATGCCGAAGAGAATGTACTCAAAGCCCAAATCAAGGGCGGCGGGCATTCCCTGGTCGATATGAACAACAAAGACAATCCTTTCGTCGCTGTTTTCGAATCGGGACGAGGCAAGATCGTCAATGCTGAATTCACGCGCAAAGGCGACAAGTTTTTCGGTCACGACATGGCGCTGGTATTGCCGTTGATTTCTGAAGGCGAACGCCTCGGTGTAATCGGCTTGTGGCAGCGGCTTCCCAACAAACCTCAATTCAGACCGCAGGATAGAGAACTCGGTTTGACTATCGCCGGTCACCTGTCAAACGTTATCCGAGCCGAGCAAGCGATTACGATGATTCGCGCAGAGCAAGCTCGTGCAGCTCTCATCAATAAAGTATCCAGCGAAATCCGTCAGTCTTTGAAAGAAGTCGACCAGATCATGGAGACTCTAGTAGAGTGCGTACATGAATATTTCGGTCTTTCACTTTGCGTTGTCTCACTGTTCGATCCGCAGCAGCAGGACTTTACCAAGTCGAAAACTGCCGGGCTCGAACCTCCGCCTGCAAAAGTCATTCAGTCCGCCGATCAAATCGGCGAGCCGGCAATCGAAGATGAAGAGCCACCCGCGCCTAATTTCGGCGAACAACTGCTCCTGACGATGCTGGAGGAGCTGAAGCTCGAACAAAGAATATTTCTTACTGCCGAACAAATCAAAGAAAGATTGGCAGGCAAAGCGATTGAAATTCCTGAGGATCTAAAATCCGCAACTCTTTTCCCGCTTGTCCATGCGGGTAATTTCAAAGCGGGATTGTGCCTGGTTTCGGCCGAGAGAGGAACACCATTCCCGGAAAAAGACATGCACATGGTCACCGACCTGGCAGACAGAGTCGCGGTCGTGGTATCACACGCCGAACTTTTCGCTCAGGTAGAGCGTCAGGCTGTCACCGATCCGATGACCTCGCTCTTCAACCGTCGCTATTTCACAGAACAACTTTCAAAAGAAATCGATCGTTATCAACGATTCGGTCACCCGTTCTCATATATCATCGTCGACCTCGACTACCTCAAAAAGATCAACGACTCGCTCGGTCACCACTTCGGCGACGTTGCCATCAAACACATTGCCAATGTTATGAAACGCAGTGTGCGTGACGTAGATACAGTGGGACGATTCGGTGGTGAAGAATTCGTCGTGCTCTTGCCTGAAACCGCGCACGAAAATGCGCGCATGGTGGCAGAGCGTATTTGCGCAGCCATCAGAGCAAAACCTGTGGAAGGAATTGGTGTCATAACCGCATCTATCGGTCTTGCCACTTTCCCACAAGATGCTCAAGATCGAGACAAATTGCAAGAACTCGCCGACCAGGCGCTGTATCTCGCCAAGCACCGCGGCAGAAACCAGGTTTGCTCGGTAATAGAAGATCTGGTTCCCAGTCAAGCCAGTGGAGCTATCGATGCGCCTGAAGCAAAAGCACCGGCGGCGGTGCCGGCAGCAGCGGCAGCAGCGGCGGCTTCTCCTGTGCAAGACAAGACCGCGCCTGTGGAAACAGCCGGCACGGTCGATCTCGTGCTCGCAAATGAGAAAGGAATTCTGGGACTGATTACTCAGATCGTGAAGAGCATTGATGAAAAGGATGCATACGGCAATGAGCGCTCGCCGCGCGCATACTCATATGCAAACAGCATCGCGCAGGCGCTCAGGCTGTCCAAGGAGCATGCTGAGTTGGTTTCACTCTCCGCGGCATTCAGCAATATCGGCAAACTTTCAATTTCAGAGCAAATTCTCAAAAAGAATGGGCCCTTGAGCGACGAAGAGATGTCGCAGATTCGCAAGGCTCCTTCTATGGGTGCCAAATTCCTGGAACCGTCCAAGATGCTGTATAAGCTAAGCTCCGTGATTGAAGCTTTGCACGAAAATTGGGACGGCTCAGGTTATCCGAAAGGAATCAAAGGCGAAGAAATCCCGCTGGAATCAAGAATCATCGCCCTTGTTGATGCGTATGTCGCAATGACGAGCGACAGACCCTATCGCAAGAGCCTTTCTAAGCAAGAGGCGATCAAACAGTTGCAAGACGACTCGGGCAAGAAGTACGACCCGCGCCTTGTGCGTTTTATGCTCACCGTATTGCAGAAAGAAGCATAGGTAGATAGATAAAAACGCTGGACGTACCTATTTATAGGCTTTTTTCGAATTGCCTTAATCTTTCCTTCAACATCTTGACCCCCTCTTGAATACTGGCCTATAATATTTGCAGATCGACTGGAGACCGACAGCTTATCTTGACGCGGGCCACTAAAACATGACCCGATTATAGTTTCACGTTTAATAGTTTGTCGGAGTTAAGGCGATAAGGAAAACCTCGTGTGTACGAGCAAATCAGGAGCAAACCCCTCTGAGCCCGGTGGGTGAACCGGCAGAGGGGTTTGTAGCATATTCGTGTCGGATCGATGTTTTAATGGACGTGTTTATGCGCACGTCTAGTCGTTTTTGTCGTCCTTTTTCAGAAGCTCGCGAGTGAACGATTCCACCCACTGAATTTCGCTGCGATCCGATCGCCAGATAATTGACAATACTTCCCGCGTCCCGTCCGGCTGTGTTTTTCCCAGCGCTTCGAACGTGATTGTTTGCACGCGCTCTTGCGCATCGCGTTTTACCTGCACGTTGGGAAAGCCCGAACTGTCCGACCACCTGCCGTTGTCTTCTTCCAGTTGAGTGACTACCGCTTCCAAAAAGTCCGGCTGATTTCGCTCTATAAGATGCAAAATCTTATGCAATTCCAATTGCTCAGCCTTTCCGTCAAAGACCTCGAGCGCCTGGCGGCGAATTTCCAGCGATTTTCTTTCTGCTTCATTCATGGGCGGCGCATCCAGCAATAACTCTCTATTTGCGTATACTAATTCTTTTCGTCTGCTGAGCGATAGCTCGTGCAGATGAGCGCCCGGGGACGTTCGGCCTTCAAGCAATCCCCGTCTGCATTGAAGCGGCAGTCGTCGCAGAGATAGCGCCCATTGCCTCTGCGTCTCCAGGCGGAAAACAAGGTGAGCGATGCAGCAGAAGCCGCCACCAGGCCAACCGGCAGCCAGTAGCTCAATTCTGTTTCCAGGTTGACCACCCCCTCTTTCTTCTTGTCGACAGTGAAATAGGATACAGCACCGGCGCTTGCTGTCTTTCTTTTGTTATGAACTGCTTAGGAGATGCCCTGCATTTTGGGATCGAGCACATCGCGCAAAACATCGCCTACGCTATTGAAACAGAGAATAGTGAGGAAGATGAGAATGCCCGGCGCAATTAGCCAGGGTTGATTGAGCAAGTCATTGACATTATCCAGGGCGGCCTTGAGCATATTGCCCCAACTGGCGTCTGGTTGTTGGATGCCCAGACCGATGAAGCTCAGACCGCTTTCGGACAGGATAAAGCTGGGTACTTGCAATGTGGCTGAGACGATTACAAAGCTGGAAGTCTGCGGCAGCACATGTTTCACAATCGTCTCAAAACGCGGCATTCCCACGGCAAAAGCGGCCTGCACGAATTCCTCTTCTTTAATTGCTAAAACCATCCCCCGAATAATGCGCGCCAGAGTCGCCCATCCGATAAAGGAGAGAATTACCGTGATTAGGGCAAAACGTTCCGAGCTCGACATCTCCGGCGGCAGGATTGCCGCCAGCCCAATCAGTAGATAGAAACTGGGAATTGAAATGATCGCTTCGGCAATGCGCATCATGACGTCGTCGATACGTCCGCCGGCAAATCCGGAGATGCCACCGTATATGATGCCAATGGGAAAGGCGATGAAGAGTCCCAAAAATCCTATGGTCAAACTTTTTTGAGCACCGAAAAACAGGCGAGAATAATTATCACGCCCATTTATGTCGGAACCGATGAGAAACAGCCTGGCAGGAGCATCTACACCGAAGAGATGCAGGTCCATGGGAATCAATCCGAGAAGCTTGTACGTCTCGCCGTGACAGAGAAACTTGATCGGATATTGCTTGTCTTTTCTTTCGGAATAAGTTTGTTTGAAAGTTGCCGGATCGAAAGAGCGCTCCACTGAGTGAATGTAGGGCCGGCAGCTATTGCCCTTTCTGTCTTTGAAATGCACAACTGTGGGCGGTGCGTTGGCAAGATCGGCATCATTGAAATGCATGCTGTAGGGCGTGAGCATGTCCGCGAAAGCTGCTGAGAAGTAGAAAAACATCAAAACCAACAATGCCAGGCGAGCGACTTTGTCGCGCCACAATTTCTTCATGGCTGTTTTCCATAGTCCGGGAGTTGCTGGTGTGTGATCGGCGGCGGTCATGTTTTCATTCCAAAGTAATTCTCGGGTCGGCAAACTTGAGTAAGACATCGGCAAGCAAATTGCCGGCAATGAGCATCACAGAGCCCAGCATCAAAGACGCCATCACCAGGTTAATATCTTTGGTTAAAACAGCCTCGAGCGTGAGACGCCCAAGTCCGGGGTAAGCCAGCACTGTTTCAGTGAGAGCGGCGCCGCTGAGCAGGTAAGAGAATTCGAAGCCCATCATCGTGATCAGTGGATTAATAGCGTTTCTCAAAGCGTGGCGATAGATGACGACATTTTCCGGCAGCCCTTTTGCTCTTGCGGTGCGCACATATTCGGCGCGATAGACATCGAGCAGATTGGCGCGCATCTGTCTTTGTATATGAGCAAGATTGACGAATGTGAGCACTGCTACAGGAATAATCAAATGGTGCGCAACATCGAGTATTTGCTGAAATACATTTTTCTCGAAAAAGTCCGGGCTGGTCAAACCGCCTATCGGCAGCGCACCAGTAGCCAGGGCAAGCATGAGGAGCAAGAGCGCCAGAAGGAAAGTCGGCATCGACATTCCGACGGCTGTGACTAATCCGAAGAATTTGTCCACCCACTTGCCTCGATGCACGGCAGCATACACGCCTGCAGGTACTGCTATGAGCCAAGTGAAAAACAAAGTGAGAAGACTGAGCAGCAAGGTATTACCGGCGCGATTGACCAGCAATGTAGAAACGGAACTGCCTGATGTGGAGATGCCCAGATCTCCCTGCATGAGATTTCTTAGCCAGATCCCGTATTGAACAGGCGCCGGTTTGTTAAGACCGAGACGCTCTTCTTCAGCCTTGATTGCCGCTTGCGAAATAGAAGGATTGGCTTTCAAGTGCGCGAGCGGATCGACTGGTGAGAGTTTCAGCAGCGTAAAAATCAAAACGGAAATGATCAGCAAAAGAGGAATTGCCTGCAGAAAGCGTTTAAATATATACACCGCCGGTGACATCAATTTTGCACAGCCTTCTTTATATAGATCTCTTCAATATTGTGAAAACTGCCGCGGGGTGTATAGGTGATGCCTAGGGGGGTTGGCCTGTAATTGCCGATGCGGTTGTTGGCTGCGGAAATATCCAGCAAGCAATACAAATAGATCAGTGGTTGCTGTTCGTAGACAATTTCCTGATACCGATCGAAATACCGGTGCCGTAATTTTTCATCGAAGGTGGTGCCTGCTTTATTGAAACACTCTTCAATTTCTTTCTCCCAATCTCGTGCATCAGGCGCGCGAACGGTGCCGTTCTTGTCGGGCAGTCTTTGATCGAACATATGCAATCTGCCGTCCGCTTTCCAGATGTTCGCACCATTGTAAGGTTCCACTTTGTCTCCGGTTAAAGCCATCATAATTGCTTCCCAGTCGCAACTGTGCGCGGTCTTGTCGATCATGATATTGAAATCGATTGGTTGATAGTAGACCTTCATGCCAAGCTGCTTCAAGTCGTTGACAATCATGATGCAAGTGGCGTCGCGGCCTGAGTTTCCAGCGTTTGTCGTGAGAGAGAATTCGACCCTGTTGCCGTGTTTGTCGTAAAGCACATCGTCTTTCAATACGAAGCCGCTTTTTTGCAAAAGCGCTCGGCTGTAATTCAAATCTTGAGGGTAAGGCTTGAGCGCTTTATTGAAATACAGCGACGCAGGCGATTCGGCTGTATACAGCGGCAATCCCACGCCTCTGAGAATGTTGTCGACCAGCCGCTTTCTACTTATGGCATGACTGACCGCCAGTCGAAAGTTTCTGTCATTGAACCATTCTTGTTTTATAGGTTTCACATAATACTTATTCGTCTTCGGGTCTTTTCGCCTGTTCATGTTGAACATAAGAAATTGGGTGCCATCATTGGGACCAAGGTTGAACATCGTGAAATCTCCCGTAGATTCCCGCTGTTTCATGAGCGCGGCATCAAAACCACGCACGGTGCGTATGTCGAGGAAGTCTAGCTCTTTGCCGTAAAACTTCAAAATCTGTGTGTTTTGATCCGGCACCACTGCAATGACAAACTTGCTCAAGTAGGGCAACCGGGCACCATTTTTATCCACCATCGAGTAATTGGCATTACGCTCCAGTTCTATTCGTTGCCCGGGAACATAGCGTCCGACTTTGAAGGGACCGCTCACTACCAACGTCTTGGGGTCGCAATTGATGCTCCAGAAAGCGTGGAATTCTTCCATCGGACGTTTGGTGATTGGCTCGAGCACATGTTTCGGTGCTATGGGCGCATTCGTCAACATGCTGACAAACGGAGCGAAAGGGCGAGGCGTCACGAACTGGATTGTCAGGTCGTCAATTTTTTTCACTTCGGGGAATTGTCCGTAGACTGTGAGCGTGTCTCGCATACTCGAATTTCCGAAGCCGCGCTTGATGATGGTCGCGAATGTGAATTCAACGTCGTCGGCGTTCAGCGCATGTCCATCGGACCACTTCAGTCCGCGCCTCAATTTGACGGTGAAAGTTTTCTTGTCTTTTTCGACCGTGACCGATTTTGCCATTCGTGGATTCATCTTTCCAGTCCACGGATCGATTTCGACAAGCCGGTCGAACATCAAAAGTCCCAGTCCGGCACTCTCCGCATCTTGGTGATCCCAATAGTTGTATGTTTTGGGATCTCTTCCGAAGATCGAGACAGTAAGCGTGCCACCAAATTTCCCTGCCTCGCCGCGCGCTTGCCAGCATTCGTCCGTGGTTTTGCTATTTGGATCCAGGCTCTTTACCGTAACCAACTTGAACGGTCCGGGATCGCGAACGCGGTAAATCGATCGTGTCAGCGCGTCCTGAGCTTCGGTTGCGGTTTTCTCTGCGTCGGTTTCGCTTTGCAAAACAGTATCTTGCTTTGGTGTTTCTGCAATTTTCGTTGTGCAACCGAAAAGTGAAGGCAAAAAGAGCGCTGCAGAAATCAGAAAAATCAGAAGGCTGAGAAGGCTCGACTGATTTGACATTAATATAGCTGTTGAACTGTTTTTCTTCACTCTTTGAAGATCTCTTCAATATTGTGCAATCCGCTTACCGACTGTGTCAGTGGAGTCGGAAAATAATTCTTGATGGAATTGCGCGACCCATATATTTCCAGATAGGTTACCAGAAAAACAAATGGGACTTGGTCGTAAATTATTTGCTGATACTCGTTGTAGATTGCCTGGCGCCGGCTTTTGTCCACTGTGGTTGCGCCTTTGAGAAACAGCTCGTCAAGCCTCTTTTCCCATGGGCGTGCGTCAGTCACTATGACGCGCCCACTTTTGTCAGCCAGGCGCTGATCGAAAAGGTGCATGCGCCCGTCGCTTTTGTATACGTTGCAACTCTCGTTGGGTTCTAGAGCGTCTGCCGGTTTCAGAGCATACAAACACGTGTCCCATTCAAGCGAGTTGCCAATCTTGTCGACCAGAATACTGAAATCGAGAAATTGCAGGTTTACCTTAATTCCGAGTTTTGCCAGATCCGTAACGATCATGTTTCCTGCAATTTCATTGAAAGAACTTCCCGCCGCGGTCACCATCGTAAACTCCACGCGCTTGCCGTTTTTGTCATAGAGCTTACCATCGTCTTTCTTCTTGAAGCCGGATTTCTCGAGCAAAGAAAGTGATTGGGCAAGATCCGCCTTGATGGGCTTCAGGTTGTGATTGCAAAACGGACTGACGGATGATTCAGATGCAGTGAGCGGCAAACCGATGCCGTTGAAACAATTTGCCACCATCTGCTCGCGATTCAATGCATGATTTACAGCCTGGCGGAAATTGAGATCGTTGAACCATTCAGATTTGTGCGGCGGAACATACGGTTTTTTCGTCTTTGGATGCATCCGTCGGTTCATGTTGAAAGCGACAAAAAGACTAGTCGTCGAGGCGCCCAGATTGCATAGTTGAAAGTTGTCCTTGGTGCGGGCAGCCATCATCTCCACAACGGCTCTGGGGCGAATTAAGGATACGTCTGTCTCTTGCGCTTTGAACTTCAGCAATATCGTATTTGAATCCGCAACGATGAGAAACGTCAACTGGTTCAGATACGGCAGCCGCTTGCCCTCGGCATTTACACCCGCGTAAGAAGAGTTCGGCACAAACTCGACTCTTTGACTTTGCAGATATCTTTTCAGTTTGAACGGACCGCTGACGACAAATGATTTCGGATCCGAATTAGCGGTCCAGAGACGATCGAAAGCGCGCCTGCCGTCTGCTCCATCGATAATCGGTTTCACTATATGTTCCGGCGCAATCGGCTCTCCCAGCAGGCGTTTGAATGGCCCGAAGGGCGCCGCGGTGACAAACTTGACTGTGAGCGGATCGATGATTGTCACTTTCGGTGACTTGCCGCCGATGGTAGAAACGTCGCGCATCGATGAATTTCCGTAGCCACCATTGACGATGGTGTTCCATGTGTACGCGACATCGGCCGAGCTGATTGGTTTTCCATCCGACCAGGTCATGCCTTTTCTGAGCTTTACCGTGTAGGTGACACCGTCTTTTCCCAGATCGATTTTCTCTGCCAGGTCGGGAATTATCTCACCGCTGAACGCGTCCAGTGAAGCCAGTCCCGAGAACATCAAGCATGCCAATTCTTGCGAGACGGCGTCAGTTGCAGTCCAGGGATTTAAAACTTTCGGCTCGACGCAATAACGCACCAATGTTCCGCCGAATTTACCGTTTGGAAAACGGCCTTGTTTCATCATCACGCCATTTTGATCGATGACTTTATAGGGACCGGGCGCAGGGAAATTTACTAGCGGCAAGGCGCTCCCCTTGCCAGTCAGCGAATCGGCAAGCGCTGATGCTTTGGTCGTTGTTGTCGTCTCTGTCGTTGTCGTTGTCGTTGTCGTTGTCGTTGACATATCCGTACTTGTCGATTTGCTTACGTCGACGGCTGTGCATCCGCAAAGTAGGCTTATGCAACAGAGCAAAACGAAGCTGCAAGAGGTCGAAAGCGGAATTGTTCTAGTCACCTGCACCGTTTATTTTCTGTGCCTCCGCTCGCGTTTCCAGAGCCTCATTTATTTTGCCGAGGCTCATCTGTGCATCACTCAAATTGAACAACGTAAATGCTACGTACTTGTGGGTCGAGCCAAGATGCAATTCCAATGCCTGTTTTGCAAGATAAAGTTGGTTCGCTGCCTGCTCGAATCGAGTTTGCGCTTTTTCAAACAAGACTCGGCACTCGTCAAAATTTCGATAGCGCAGTTTATCGACGGCGAGGTCGCGCAGCGCAAAACCCTTTTTCAATTGGGCTAGACCTAGATTTGCTCTTGCCACCGCAGTCGTCAGCGACCCCTTGCCGGAACCACGCTTTTCGTACATTTCAGCAAGCAATTGATACGTGTCTTCTGCATCAATCAAATAAGTCTTTATATTGCGGTTTTCAAACTCGCAGCGAGGTTCTAGCTTGCCTCTGAAGAAGGCATAATCATAAAGCTTTTCTCGTGACGGAAGACCCGGCACCACCGCTTTCTGCGCTGGAATAGCGGCAATTAGTTGACCATGGGAGAGGTAATGAAATCCATCATTGTTATCGAGGTAATATGCACCGATTGACGCAAGTTCATAGCCGAAAGATTTTTCATTGACTTCCGCCCAGCGGAAGTCAATGCGTGAATCAGGGAGTAAGTGCTCTCTTTCCTTTTGCCGAGTCAACCGGTTGCTTATGATGTTGAAACAGTCAATCGCGCTTGCTCTAAAAGAATGAATGGCTTCCAGCGGACGGTTCAAGCGCACGCAAATGTTTCCCTCAATGCACCTGGCGAATGCTGTTGGTCTTTCCTGGCTCGACGCCATGAATACAAGAGCCGCAGCTCTAATTTCTTGCAGTGCTTGATTGAGTTGCGTGACGCTATTGTTTCTCTGGCTAAGCTCGAGTAAGCACGTTGCAGTCGCCATGTGCAAGTATGCACCGTCCATCGAACCTTCCATTCCAACTTCAATTGCCTTTTGCTTTGCGATAACGAAAAGCCTGTAGGCCGTGTCGAAATCGCCTATCCACATGTTCTCGGTTGCATTGTAGAGATAGCTTCGAAACTGTCCGGAGCCGGAGGAGCTTGTTTCGGCAACGCCGCTGGCAAACTCAGCCAAATCTTCAGTATCGCTGCTGTCCGTAATGGGTCTAAGGCGGTTTCGTTTTTCCTCTGCCACTATTTTGTACAGCGGTTGATTTGTCACGGACCACGGGATCGTCCGCTCACTCACATTTGGTGCGCTTCCCGGACGATAGAGTGTGCTCATCATAACGGTGTAGTGCAAAGCTATAGCGAACATCACCGCAGTGACTGTCACTTTCGAGCGCCAACGCTTGCCGAGTTTGTTCTGCAAAAGACGCTCGCACTTCGTGCCGTAGCGTCGCATGTACGCAAGCACAGCCGAACCTTCGCGCCACTCCTGGCGGGTTTGCTCGATCGCGTGCCGCATCTCTTGCGCTGATTGAAAGCGGTTCTCCGGCTCTTTTGCCATAGCCTTGAAAATTATGTCTTCAAGCTGTTTCACCAGTCGCACGTCAGCCTTGAGATTTGCCAAGCCGCTCGGCATCTCGTTTACTTGCTTGTGCATAGTTTCCAAAGTGTTGTTGCCTACGAGCGGTGGCTTGCCTGTAAGGCACTCGTACAAAAGGCAGCCGACGGCGTAAATATCCGATCGCGCGTCGGTCATATTGCCGAGGCACTGCTCAGGGCTCATGTACAGTGGGCTTCCGAAAACGTCTCCGCTTTGCGTCAGCTCTTGAGCTTCCAGCCCGGCCTTAGGAAGAATTTTGGCAATGCCGAAGTCAACGAGTTTTACATAGTCCGTATCTTCGCCTACCGGAATCAAAACTATGTTGCTCGGTTTTAGATCTCTGTGCAAAACACCCGATTCATGCGCATGTTCGAGTGCGTCCAAAATTTGATCGGTTATTTTCAAAACGCGATCGATGCTTAGCTGCCCCCACGTTCTTACGATTTCAGAAAGAGCGCGACCTTCCAGATAGTCCATCGCGATGAAAGGCTGGTTGTCCTCGGTGATCCCGAAGTCGTAAACGGTAATAATGTGCGGATGGGCGAGGTGATGCGAAGCCTGCGCTTCTGCCTGAAAGCGGCGCATCATCGTGGGTTTGTCGCTCAAGTGTTTGTGCAGCAGTTTAAGCGCGACTGTCTTTTGAGTGAGGAGCTGCACCGCTTTGTAGACGCGGCTCATGCCGCCGCTTCCCAGCAATGCCAGAACTTTGTACTTTCCGAGGATTGTTTTTCCGACAATTGTGTCCTTGCCGGAATCAGTTTCGTCATCCAGAGGCAGAGCGTCCAGCGAGGAAAGGGTCGTGCGCTCGAGCGCGTTGATGTCTGACTTATCGGACGCATCGCCGGGCTCGGGCAAAGGCATTTCTGAACCAGCGCCTTTGCTGTCATCATTCGGCTGAGCGTCCCCCGGAGGCTTGCCGGAAGCTTCGGCAAGATTGGGGTCGGTATCAGAATTCTTCGAGGCAGCCTTCTTAGGCAATTCGTACTCCTTATGAGCCGATTTATATGACAAAGCATCCGGTTGCCCCTTTATTTATGCCCATTGATAGGTGCTGGATGAACGTGTGAAATGAAAGCCTCTGGGGAATGAACGGCTTAATGGTGCTGGAGAGTGGACTCTGGCATAATCACAATTCGAGCCCTCTATTTTCAGATGTTTGGTGTCCTCACGCGCTCTGGTAATTAATGTTTTCCATTCGTTCGTCCAAACTGCAGCTCTGCCTCATTCTGTGCTTCAATGCCTTAATGGTCTCAGGCGGCTGTCCGGCCGGACGGGCCGCGGATACCGCCAAGCCGAAGGAAGTCGCCGTGCTGCATATGAGCAGCACTTTCCTGGGCAATGTCACCTTCACTTTGGGCGACCCGGTAACGTCTATTTATATGGAAAAGCTCGGTATCGAAGCCTTTGGCGGCGGCGACAATATGAGCCAGATTCTGATTATGAATCACAGGGATAAGACCTTTTTGCAAGAACCGCGCTCGGAGTGGGGTAAACGAGCGGCCAAGTATAAGGCGAAAGCCAAAAAGGATCTCAATCACAAAGGTTTCAAACTTTCAAAAGGCAGCAAGGCCAAAGTTTGCGGACTCAACTGCACGTTTTACGAAGTGAAAGCT
>JADYYD010000112.1 GCA_020853845.1 Candidatus Melainabacteria bacterium | reverse complement strand
ATTTCTTTCTCGCTCAATTCAGCCTTTGCCAGTCCCAGTTCTTTGTAGGTCGCTTCACTCGTGCGCAAAAGTTCTCGTGCCGAGATGCCCATCTTTTTCAGCAGCTCAGTCAACTTTGTTTTCGAAAGAGGATCGACGTAGTAGTTGATCTTCTCGTATTCGATTCCGGATTCTCGCAAAATTTTGTCGACTTCCCTGCACTTGCTGCAGGTTGGTTTTTCATAGACCGTGATCTTAGCTTTCATGTACCCTCCACTGAAGGAAACATAGTAGCACTGACTCTTTCGAAGCGGGGCGGCAAATTATTTTTTTCCGTAATAGAATGCGGAACTATGTGGCGAATGGAGCGTCGACAAATTCGTTATGAAGAAAGTGATTAACACCAAAACACGAGCGCTTTGTGCAATCTCCAGTGCGTTTTTGCTCGCCGCCTTTACCGCTCCCGCGTCACAACTGACAGCAGGAGCCTTGCCTGCAGCAGCCAAGGAAACGCCCCACGTACTCGTCGTCGGCGGTTCTCAATTCTATATTTCGATCGGCGAAGGCGAGCTTACTGTCAGCCGTGCCGACCTCACGAATTACGCAAGAGAAGCGGCTCGCGCTGTAATCGCTTACTACGGGCACTTCCCGGTCAAACACATTATGATCAATTTCGTGCCGACCGATGACGACTGCATCGGATATGGCACTTCGACTTACAACGACGACCAACAAACCGGCGTTGTCACTGTCGAGGTCGGACAAGGCACGACGCGGCGCGCACTCAGATCGAGCTGGACGCTCACGCATGAGTTGATGCACCTTGCTTTTCCGGTGGTCAGCCATCACGAACGCTGGCTGGCCGAAGGCATTGCCACTTATGTCGAGCCAATCGGTCGCATGCGTATCGGCAATCTTTCCAGAGAAGAGGTATGGGGGGATTTGCTCAACAATCTGCCTAAAGGATTACCCAGGCGCGGCGAGCGTGGTCTGCACTTTGCCCGCAATTTCGATCGAGTTTATTGGGGAGGCGCGCTGTATTGCTTGCTGGCCGACGTAGAAATCCGCCAGCGAACGAATAACCGCCTCGGGCTCGAAGACGCCTTGCGCTCCATTGCCAAACAAGGTGGAACTGCCGCCTCCGACTGGGAAGCAAGAGACGCGGTCAACGCCGGAGACAAGGGAATCGGGCTGGACGTGCTCACCAGCTTATATACAAAGATGGGTCAACAGCCCGTCTACGTCGATGTGCCATCATATTTACGCAAGCTCGGAGTTGTAAAAGCCGTAACAGGCGTGCGTTTTGACGAGAAGGCACCGCTGGCAGCCACTCGTAGGGCGATAGACGGTATTGAAGACATTTGAATTGAAGACATTTGAATTGAAGAGATTTGAATTGAAGAGATTTAGATTGAAGAGATTTAGATTGAAGAGATTTAGATTATTGATTGAGATTTTCAATTTAGTTCAGTGAAATCGAGAAATTAATCGACATCTTTCAACAAAGTCGCGCGCCGTCAATCTAGTATTGACAGACAAACCCGGATTTAGGTCTCCTTGAAAAAAAGGAGGTGACAAAGGGTGAGTGACCTGATCTTTGCGCGAGCCCAGATGGGCTTTTCTTTGGCATTCCACATCATTTTTGCCGTGGCGGGTATCGCTTTGCCTGTGATGATGGTGATCGCCGAAAGCTTATGGTTGAAAACAGGCGACGAGACCTACAAAACCATCACCAAAAGATGGGCGAGAGGTACCGCGGTTCTCTTTGCTGTCGGCGCGGTATCCGGCACGGTACTTTCATTCGAATTGGGCCTGTTATGGCCGGAATTCATGAAATGGTCAGGCTCAATCATCGGACTTCCATTCGCGCTGGAAGGCTATGCGTTTTTCACTGAAGCGATCTTCCTCGGCATTTATTTATATGGTTGGGACAAAGTCAACAAATCAATGCATCTCATATCCGGCTGGATCGTCGCGATAAGTGGCGCGCTGTCCGCTGTTTTCGTGGTCACCGCCAATGCCTGGATGAATTCGCCGACCGGATTCAAGCTCGTCGGTAATCTGCCCACTGAAATTGATCCTATAAAAGCAATGTCCAGCCCGGCGGCTTTGCCCCAGGTGTTGCACATGTTGATCGCCGCCTATGCGGCAATCGGTCTGCTCGCAGCCGGCGTGCATGCATTTATGCTTTTGCGTGACAGGCAAAACGAGTTTCACCGGCGAGCCTTCGGCATCTGCCTTGCACTCGGTTGCACTATGGCGGTTCTGGAGCCGATCAGCGGAGACCTTATAGCGCAGATGGTGGCAAACACCCAGCCTGTAAAACTGGCAGCGCTGGAAGGTCAATTTGACACCATGCGCGGTGCTCCGCTCAGAATCGGCGGGTTGCCCGACGTGGAAAAAGCGGAAACACCCTTCTCGATAGAAATTCCAAAACTGCTTAGTTTTCTCGCACACCATGATTTCAACGCCGAGATAAAGGGTCTGAAAGAGTTTCCCCGCGAAGATTGGCCGCCCGTTTTATGGGTTCACCTGAACTTTCAAATTATGGTTTTCTGCGGCATCATCATGGGTCTTGTCTCGATGTGCGCAGGGGCGATTTATCTGAAAACACGCAAACTTCCGGACCATCCGCTGTTTCTCAAAGCGGTGGTGGCAATCAGCCCGCTTGGACTTCTAGCAATCGAATCGGGCTGGATGGTCACGGAACTGGGCAGGCAACCATGGGTAATCACGGGCATTCTGCGCACCAGTCATGCTGTCACTCCTATGCCTGGTCTAGCTCTTCCCTTTGCCATGTTTTTTCTGGTCTATATTATTTTGGCTGTAGTGGTTGTCGTGCTGCTCATCCGTGAATTCTCTCGCAGCGCGGACTTGCAGGTCGGAACAGCGGCAGCGCCAGCGGGCGAGGTAAGCGATCATGCCTGACGCGCCGCTTATCCTTGCCATAATCATGATGATTGCGCTCAATCTCTATGCCATCATGGGTGGTGCCGATTACGGCGGCGGCGTCTGGGATTTGCTGGCAGTCGGCAAACGGGCAAAAGAGCAAAGAGACTTGATAGCCGGCGCAATTGGTCCGATATGGGAAGCCAATCACGTCTGGTTGATTCTTGTCGTCGTCATTTTATTCTCGGCGTTTCCCGTGGCGTTTTCCGTTGTTTCCATCGCCCTGCATATTCCTCTGACGCTGCTGCTATTGGGCATTATCGCTCGCGGCACAGCCTTTACTTTCCGCAAATACGACAGCACAAAAGACTTCGTGCAAAGGCGATGGGGGCGCATCTTTGCGGTAGCAAGCCTGATTACACCGGTGCTTCTGGGCATTGTCGTCGGAGCGATATCTGAAGGCTCGGTAACTGCGGATGTGGCGGGGAAATCGTTCGATCAAGTATATATAAAACCGTGGTGCAATGGATTTTGCTTTGCGGTGGGCGGCTTTGCACTGGTGTTGTTTTCCTTTCTCGCCGCCGTTTATTCGACCGTATTCGCTCAAACCGAGGAATTAAAAACAGACTTTCAACGGCGCGCGCTGGGAGCGCAAGGAGCCTGCGCGTGTCTGGCGTTATTAGTGTTTTTGCTTTCGGAAAGGTCGGCACCGGGTTTGCGTGAATCCTTGGCGCACAGCTCCTGGAGCATCCTTCTACAGGCGGCAACCGCGGTTTGCGCGGTCTCTTCGTCAGTGGCGCTCTTGAAGAGGAAGTTTCACATAGCGCGCTTCTTTGCTGCCGGGCAAGTTTCGCTCATCCTCTGGGGCTGGGGGCTCGCTCAATATCCGTATTTAATCCGCCCGGACACGACCATAAACAACGCTCAGGGAGCCGCATCCACGCAGACTCTTTTGATTGCTGCCATTGCCTCGGGAGCGATTCTGCTTTTCCCATCCTTCTACTTTCTGCTCAAAGTATTCAGACATCAGATAGATCAGCCCATCAGCAAATAGCAAAAGAGCGGCATTTCTGCCGCTCTCAAACTTATCAACAATTTGTCCGAACTAGGGTCCGCTGTCTATACGGTTGCGGCTCAAGTTCTGGAACAACATGGCTTGAGCCAACTGGTTTTGAGCTTGGTTGCCTCTGTTGTTGTGTCCGCGGTTGCTGCAGGCGATTGCGACCGGAATGGCAATTGCGCATGCTACACCGGCCAGGACGATACCGGTGACGATGACTTTGGTCATTGTGCTGTGTTCGCCGGAAGAGCTTGAAGTCTTCGTGGTCTTAACAGCAGCCGGCTTTACGCCGGTGGACGTGAAGGTCATCTTCGGATTGGCACCAGTGGTGCAGGTGAAGTTGAAAACACGCGAGGAGTGAATCGATGCTACCGAGCTCATCGACACTTCTTGTCCGCCCACTCTCAATGATTGTTCGGTGACGTTGGAAACCGGTCCGTTGACGCGGCTGCCGTCGGTCAGTTCGACATAATCGGAATTGCTTTGCGCATCGATTTGCGAAAGTTTCGGTCCATTATCGAAGTAGGCTTGACCGCGAACAGTATTGCCGGACATCGATGTTTTGAAGGTATTTCCACTCAACTGAGTGACGTTACCGCTGCTCGAGGCAGTGGCGATGGTGATAGCAGTTCCGGCCATCACGGCGAGACCGCCAGCCAGAAGCAAGGAACCAACCTTGTTTACGGGCGCTTCGCCTTTTACACCGGCAGCGGCGTCATAACTGACGTCTGCCTGAGCGGCATAGGGGAACATGGTCATTTGGAAAGCGAATACAACGCTTAAAAACAGAGCTAAAAATCTCACTGGCTTTCTCCAGACTTTGTAACGGCGGACAAGAGGGATTCCTAAAGCACCCCAATTATTGGCTATGGTTACCGATCAGTCAAACACAATAACGCGCTTGACATGAGGATTGACAGCAGATTTTACACTCGCCAAAAATTATGAGCCTCCACAGAAACGGAGTAACAGATAACGAAGCTTTTCAAGTGCTCCCAATAGCAAAAAAGCTTAATCTGTGAGATAACCCCTAATTATGCGGCCGGCTCCGTTTAACGCTTTACTACTTACTAAAGCGCGGAGGGGGCGACTGCATAAGCAGGCGGCTCGCGCCAGGCATTCCAGCAATGCCCCGCGGAGTCGGGATCTGGCGGTGTCCACTCGTTATCTTCGATAGATAACCGGCAGGCGCGTCCGATCTATAAATAAGCCTCGAAGGGAAACCCATACTTCAAATTAGTTCGACACGACAGAAGTCCAGGCGGATTTGATGATGAAAAACCGAATGAAAAAGCCCACAGCAGCAGCAGCTTTTATGGCAGCTCTGGCAATTTCAGTAAATTTCCCTCTTCATGCGCAGGCGAGCCCTCCGAACGCCAAGCTGGATCCTCAACCGTTCGCGATCGGACAATTAACCGTTCCAATCACAACGGCACCACGTGTGATGCCCACCCCCGTTGAAAAATCGGCTGTAACTACGCTGAGAAACGGAATCAAGAGCGGAAAGATCAAAATGAAGGTCAAAGGCGACGGCGTGACCACCTCGTCCGTTCGACTGCAACTGACCAACACATCCAACGCACCTATAAAGGTAGTCATTCCGGCCAACGAAATTTTGAGGCCGGCTGTGAGCGGTGTTCAAAACATGATGGTCGTTCGCGACATGTTCATGACCGTTCCAGTTGGTCAAACAGCAATCATGCAAATTCCCACAATATGCGCGTCCGTTAAGACCGTACCGCCACCTCCCAGCGACGGGGTCGAATTCTCCGCCGGCAACTATGAAGATCCTTCCGTCTGGAAACAGTTGTCGTCGATTATCGCGGCTTCAAATGAAATCGACAAACAACGCGGATACGGTCAAATTTTAGGCAAGGACACAAAAGAACAAATCTCTCAGTTGGCAGTGTGGCGCCTTTTGGGTCTCAAGTCCGGAGCACCGGAGCATCAGGTCACGCCGCAAACAATCTCCCAAGATTTGATCAGTGCAGTATCAGAGAAGGTGAAAAGAGATCCTTCAATCCTGGGTCAGTTAGGCGGTGGCTACTCAATTGACAAGCAAGGCAACCTGGCGGTATCAGAGGGCAAGAAAAAACAAATCGACGAGCGCTGCAATCAAATCTTTGCTGCTGTCGACTTGACCATCAGACGTTCGGAATCTCCCGCGTTGAAGAAAGTGGCCTCACTGCCGCAAGACTCTGCATGGGACACATATGTAAATGTAGGCGAACGCGCGTTTGAAGACGGCAATTTCGTCGAAGCGGAAGAAATGCTCGGCCAAGCCGTTACCGAAGCAGAAACATTCGGCGAAGCGGATCCCAGGCTGTCGAGGAGTTTGACCAGTCTTGGAAAAACATATTTGGACTTGAGCTGGTATGAGAAGGCTGAAGCGCTCTTCAGTCGTTCGCTTTCCTTGCGCGAAAAAATTTCCGGCGCGAAATCGCAAGAGGTGGCGGAAGTTCAGAATTGCATGGGCATGCTCAAGCAACAGCAGCAACTTTATGGACAGGCTCAACAGTTGTTCCAGAAAGCCCTGGAAACCATGGACACGGCAGCCAATGCTTCGACAAGAATGCTCGCCGAAGTGTTGAACAATTTCGGCAAGAACTATTTGTTGCAAAACGAGGCTTCCGCCGCCGAACCGCTTTTGAAGCGCTCGATGGCCATCATGATGCTGCTTTCGCAACAGAGTGTCGCAAAAGGTGAGGCGCCTCCGCCTTCGACGGAAGTCGCAGAAGTGGAAACAAACCTCGCGAACGCGTATTTGGCCAACAACAATCCGCAAGAAGCATCAAAACTGTTTGAAAGAGCCCTGGCTCTGGACACCAAGGCACTCGGTGAAAACCATCCGTTCGTAGCTAAGATCTTGGATGGTCTGGCGAGCGCCGCAGAAAAGCAAAATCAAGCTCAATCCGCTGAGCTGTTTAAAAAACAAGCTCTGGCAATTCGACAAAAGACGCTCGGCAAAGATCACGAAATCATTGCTGCACTACCTCTCGGCACAGATTCTCTTACGAGAATCGCGGCGCACGTAGAAGGCGCCAAAGAAATGGCATCCAATGTTGAAAGCGTCAAAGCAAGCGCTATGAACATTCCGGGCATGAGTATGGACAAGACTCGAGTCAACCGTCCCATCAAGGACAAGTGGGCTCTCGTTGTAGGCATAAGCAAGTTCGCCGACCCGTCCATCAATTTAAGGTTCGCCGCAAAGGACGCGCAAGACTTCAGAGACTACCTCGTCAAAGAAGCTAAATTCGCGCCCGACCACGTTCGCCTTTTGACGGACGAACAAGCGACCAGAGAAAACATTCTCGACACGGTAGGCGACAAGTGGTTGCCTCACGTAGCTAATCCGGACGATCTGGTTTTGATATATGTATCGAGCCACGGCAGTCCGTCAAAGGTTGACTTGAATGGGGTCAATTATCTTGTTGCCCACAACACCGATAAAAACAGGCTCTATGCAACAGGCGTTCCGATGCAAGATCTGGTCAAGATGATCAAAGATCGCGTTCACTCGGATCGAATTGTATTGATGATGGACGCCTGCCACTCCGGAGCAACCAACACCGCCGGCAAAGGCTTGTTCCGCATCGCTAATTTCAGCGCCGACGAACTGGCGCAGGGCAGCGGACAGTTGGTCATCTGCTCGAGCGAACCGACGCAAACATCATGGGAATCGAAGCGCTATCAGAATGGCGTCTTCACTCACTATTTGCTCGAGGGTTTGCGACAGGGCGGCGGAAACACCAGACTTGCAGACGCTTTCAAGCATATGCAAGACAAGGTGCAAGAAGAGGTTTTAAGAGACCGCGGTGAATTGCAAACCCCTCTGCTCAAGAGCAAATGGGTAGGCGACGATCTCGTTCTTGGAGCGGTCCCCACATCACCGAGAGCCGGCCTGGAAGAAGACCAGCCCAAAGCACAGACTGTGCAAGTGCAAGCCAGCAAAAATGTAGCCGGCGGCGCGGGTAAATCAACTACGCCCGTGAAGGTGCCACCAAAAACGGTGACACCAGCAAGAGCAAAAGCACCGGTCAAGAAATAGCGGCGCGCGATCGCATCGTCATATCATTTAAGTAGTTAAGTAGTCGTGTTGCTCAGCACGCGGCTACTTTTCAGTAACAAGATAAAGATCTGTTCGCTTGAGTTCGTGAAGCTCGAGAACTCTATTTTTACTTTCAAGTTCTTTCTTGAAAAGCTGATATGATTCCCAACCGTTTACCCAGCCTTGAGGGGCCTGACGCATAACCACCCAGCACCGGCCTGTGATTTTCGGCAGTCCTCCGCGCAATTCCAAATAGACTTCGCCGCTGGGTTTGCCGTCTTTATCGAATTTGTCTTTCACAATCACATCATAGACTTTGTTGTGTCCACGGTAATAAAAGCCGAGCAGATAATGCGAATGATAGTTCCAGACAAGAATACTGTCGCCCGGCTGTTCATGCTCTTGAATGAATTGAGCAATTTCACGCCAATCTTCGTGCACCGGATTTAAAAACAAGTGGGCAAGATTGAGATTGATGATCACCACATAAATCAGAGCCGTAAGCACAGCAAGCGCCCGCAATTTGACGGGCTTCCATAGCTCGTTCCAACCGGCGGCGATAATAATGAAAGTGAACGGCGAAGCAAACATCATGTAGCGAGTGATCATGATGGACGCCGATACTTGTGAAAGCGCATAGGCAAACAGGACAGAAAACATGCCCCACCCCGTGCACCATATAAGCCACCGCTGCCTGATTGCAGGAAGCACTGAAATTGACAGCATGGACAGGATACAGAAAGTATAGACAATTGCCATTCCACCGCCTTCTACAGGTCCTTCACACTCTTGAAGCGGCACTGCAGTACTTGTGAAATTGACGAACATCATGAAGGCATCAGAAATTTGCGGAATCGACAAGTTATACCGCCAACTGTCGTATTCACTCTGCGCGGTTATTTGCGGCATTTTCCATGCAAAACACAGAAAGAGCGCCATGACGGCAACAAAACCAATCACCAGCGGTTTCATCAACTGATGCTTGCGTTCTTTCAAAACCGCAAACGCGATATCCACGCCAAGTAAAACAACGGTTAGTGGAAGCGTCCATACCATTAATGTTCTCATCGCAACCCAGAGAAAAATCAATTGCATCTTTCCTGATTGCAATGCACTTATGAGAGAGATGCTGCCGAGCAAAGCAAAGAAACTTCCCAAAGTGTACATACGAGCAAGTTGCGAATAGTGCACTTCCATCGGTGACAAAGTCATCAAGGCGGCAGCGACCAGACCGACCCTGCGACCGGCGCACAATGAGCCAAGCCAATAAGTGAGAACAATATTTGCAGTGCCGAAGATGACGGAGAAAAATCGCAGCCACCATTCGCTGGTGCCGAAATTCATCCAGAGTTTCAACAGAAAAAAGTAAACCGGGCGAATCGAATCGAAAACCGCCAATTCCGGATCTGCTGTTCCGGCTGCAACCATGGCACTATAGACTTCATCGACATAAAAGCCGTGAACATCCAATTCATTAAGCCTGAGAGCCAGTCCAACTGCCACTATCACGAATAGGATGCACAAAGCTCTAACTGTGCGCTTATCTTGGAGATAATTCGCAAATCGCGCCCAGAAATTTACGCCTGAATTTGGCTCGACACGTTGCGGATCTTGAGCTGTCAATTGAAATGCCCCGGCAATACCGACTGCCGACTATAGTAATTTTTTTGACAGGGCGCAATACGGATCTATTAAAGTACGCAGAGAGAGCAGTTGGATCCGGCTGCTCTCTCTTACGATGTAATTATTTGGTGCTGGTCAAACTTCAGACAGGCGGCCCTCGTTCCTCGGCCAATCGAAGTTTTAAGCTTGAAAAACTCTTGATCATCATGTAGCTCCGAGAGTGATAATGATTGTGTTTGAGTGTTTTCACAGTGCAAATGCAGACCGAAAGTGACCAGCCGCCAATCATTAGAGGAGCGGTGGTGTATAGGGTTAAGCGACCCACGCAGGTCTCACTTGCATTCTTCAACTAAACCACGGTGATCGACCGTTGTCAAGCATT